>JAYUOV010000178.1:0-4168 GCA_043760535.1 Chitinophagaceae bacterium | reverse complement strand
TGTATTTCGCTCATGCCGAAACTGCTTATTAAGACTGCCTGTGCTTCGTTAGGTGTGGCCGAATTACGAATCAGTTTTATCACTTCGTCCAAATGATCCAAAGCAATTAAGTAACCTTCTAAAATATGTATTCTTTCTTCTGCTTTGCGAAGCTCAAATTTGGTACGCCTTACCACCACTTCGTGGCGGAATTCTATAAACTCAACTATTAAATCTCTAAGATTCAGTGTTCTTGGCCTGCCTTTTACAATGGCTACATTATTAATACCATAAGAAGTTTGCAGCTCGGTGTACTTGTATAACTGATTCACAATTAACTGTGCAACTGCATCTTTCTTTAAGTCCAGCACCAACCTTGTGCCTTCCTTTAGGTTACTTTCGTTATTTACATTGCTTACGCCTTCTATCACTTTATCATTTACCAGATCGCCAATTTTATTTACCAGAAAATCTCTGTTAACCTGGTATGGCACTTCGTGAATAATAATTTTATCCCTGCCTTTGGCATCTGTTTCGATAGTGGTTCTACCACGAAGCACTACCCTACCACGACCAGTTAATAAACCTTCTTTTACTCCTTCAAATCCGAAGATGATACCAGCTGTTGGAAAGTCGGGGCCTTTTACATATTTGATAAGCTCTTCGCAGGTAATTTCTTTGTTTTCGATATAGGCTACACAGCCATCTATTACTTCGCCCAAATTGTGCGGAAGCATATTGGTAGCCATACCTACTGCAATACCACTACTACCGTTTACCAATAACTGTGGAATACGGGTTGGCAAAACGGTTGGTTCTTCCAGGCTATCATCAAAGTTCAGTTGAAAATCCACTGTGTCCTTGTCGATATCTTCCAGCATGGCCTCGGCTATTTTGTGCAAACGAGCCTCGGTATAACGCATGGCTGCCGGGGGATCGCCATCCTGATTACCAAAGTTCCCCTGGCCATCTATCAGCAGGTAACGCATGTTCCAATCCTGTGCCATACGCACCATGGTAAAATAAATAGAGGAGTCGCCGTGGGGATGGTATTTACCCATTACTTCACCTACTATACGGGCACTTTTTTTGTGGGGTTTGTTGTGGCTCATACCAAGCTCGTTCATAGCATGTAGCACACGGCGATGTACAGGCTTAAAACCATCTCTTACATCGGGCAGGGCACGGCCTACAATAACGCTCATTGAATAATCAATGTAAGCAGTCTTCATTTGCTCCTCAATATTCACCTGAATAATGCGGTTGCTGTCGTTTGTTTGTTCGGGTAATTGCTGTTCGTCCATAAGTTATTTTATCCCCAAATATAGGGGTGGCAAATATAAGGTTTCAAGGCTAAAACACCATGGATTTATTGGTTTAAAAATGGATTCTGTGGAATTGTGGAAAACCTGTTTCAAATGCTTGCAGGACGTGGGTTTTAAAGGTATTGAGTGTTGATAAATCAGAATGCTTTTATGAGACGTATTCGAATTGATATTGAGAATAAAAATTGCTATTGTTGAGGTTGTTATTCTCATAAAATATTGCGCTGATTTTATTCGAAAAGTAGTTCGCTTTTTATAAAAAAACTGTTTTCCCGGTTCATCATTTTAAGACCTAAAAAAATCATTTCGTTTATAAACTTTCCATTGCTGATAGCAGAAATTTTGAAACCTTTAATAGTAACTGTTATTCCATTAAAAGAACAAGGTATTGAGTAGATTAAACTGTTTGCCTATCGCTTTTGGGTTACTTTATTTTACATTTTGTATTAAATAACGGAAGAAAATATTTTCGAATTTATTTCTGTTGAAACCGTTAGCTACTTTTTCAACTCATTAGAACCAACAAAAAAACTAACTCATGTCAAAAAAAATAACTTTTACACTTCCTGCAGAAATCGTCTCAGATGCTACTGCAGGTATTTTATTGGGCGACTTTAATAATTGGGATTATACAAATGGTATTGATCTAAAAAAGCAAAAAGATGGCTCTATGAAAGCGGTTGCTACTTTAGAAGCCGGCAGTTCTTATCAGTACCGTTTTTTATTAAACGATGGCAGGTGGGTAAATGACCACAATGCTGAAAGTTTTGTTCATGTAGAAGGCTTGTATGTTGAGAATTGTGTGATCACAGTTCCGGAAGAAGTGGCTGCACCTGCAAAAGCAGCTAAAGCCAAAAGTGTAAAAATAACAACAGAAGTATTAGCCGCTCCAGTTGTGGAAGCAGTAGCAGAAGTTACTGCCGAAGATTTAACCAAAATTGAAGGTGTAGGTAAAAAGATAGCCGAATTGCTGGTAGCTGATGGCATTACCACTTTCGCAGCATTGTCTAAAGCAACTGCTAAAAAACTAAAAGCCATTTTAGACGCTGCCGGAAGCAAATTTGCTATGCATGAACCCACAACATGGCCTAAACAAGCTAAACTAGCTGCTGCCGGTAAGTGGGATGAGCTTAATAAATTACAAGACGAATTAAAAGGCGGTAAATAATTAAAGTAAAACGACTTCATTTATCTATGGCCAAAAACAAATTGGTAAGAATAGATGAAGTCGTTTTTATTATAATTGCTATTTTGAATAAGCAAATTATTCCATTAAGGATTAAGCTTTTACAGATATTTCTCTGTTACCTCATCAGGATTCATATCCAGGTGAAATACCCGTAGCCAAATTTCAAAAACAAGGATGGAATAGAGCACCCTAGCCAAAGGCTGCTCCTGTTTTTTTCGGTAAAGATCAACAAGATATTGAATACCGGCGGCTTCGAAAATACCTGCTTCGGAAGAAAGCCCTTCCTCAGCCATCTGCTCTAAAGATGCAAGCCATTTACGGTTTAGGAAATCTATTATTGGCAACGAAAACCCTTTCTTCTGATCGTACAATACTTCTTTGGGTATAAACTCCTCTCCTATTTCTTTCAGCATTTGCTTGTCTATACCATTGGGCATCAGGTCTTTTATATTAGCGCCGGTGGTAAGTTCAGCTATTCGATGGTCGAGGAAGGGTGCACGGCTTTCCACAGATGAAAACATATTGGCTGAATCCATTTTCAGTAAAAAATCGTCCACCATTTTTACCTGAATACCTAACCACAAAAAGGCATCTTCGGGGTTGGTAGTAAATTGTTTCGATTGCTGGTAATATACTTCCAGCGATTCGTTATTAGATGTAACGCCATTTTTGAACAACTTTTTTTGAAGATCGTATGAAAAGAAATTTGCTTGAAAATAGGTACTTAATGAAGTTAATTTAAAAAGACGAGTAGCCGTTAACTTACTTGCAATGTATTTGAAGCCAGGTGTATAGGCGTTTTTAAGTATTTGTAATATAATACCATCAGTAATTTTATTACTTCTTGCCCCGTTAGCATTTAGATATTTTAATGGAATGCCGTAGCCACCAAAAAATTCGTCGCCACCATCGCCACTCAATATTACTTTAAGGTGCTTGCCCGCATACTGGGCTACGTAGCTACTGGGTATAAGCGAATTATCTGCCAAAGGTTCTATAGTAGCAAGCACCTTTGGCAAAATGGCAATGCAGCTTTCATCTAACGGAACTTTGTGGTGTATAAGGCCACAGTGTTTGGCCACTTTTGTAGCGTTATCCTCTTCGTTGTAAAGTTTGTTTCCAGGTACCGTCATGGTAATTGCCATGAGGTCTTTTTTAATTATAGATGCCATACCTGCAATAACACCACTATCCACGCCGCCGCTTAAAAACAATCCAACTGGCACATCAGCCATCAGTTGCCCTTCTATACTGTTGATTAACAAATCTCTGGATTCATTTTTCATTTCAACGTAACTCTTATCATGTTTTTGGCGGTAATCTAGTTGCCAGTAATTGTGCATTTCTATGCCTTTACTGCTTACCCATGCATAATGAGCCGGTGGTAGTTTTTGAATGCCTTTGTAAATGCATGTGTCCTGAACAATAAATTGATAATTGAGTAACTGCCGAACTGCATCCGGATTTATTTTTAATTCGCCACTTACCAATGGCTTTAATGCAGCAAGATTACTTGCAAATGCAAACCTCTGTTCGGTTTCGCTCCATTGATAGTAAAATGGTTTTTCGCCGAATCGATCTCGGGCTATAAAAGCTTTTTGTTTTTCTTTATCCCAAATTACAAAAGACCACATACCTCTTAATTGTTGTAAAATATCGGGGCCGTATTTTATAA
>JAYUOV010000177.1:0-4176 GCA_043760535.1 Chitinophagaceae bacterium | reverse complement strand
CATGATTTAAAAACCAGTTACGTGCCGTGTGGGCATTGGTCATGGTTTCCTGAGTGGTAAATGTTTTGCTGGCCACCAGAAAAAGGGTTTCTTCAGCGGTTACATTTTTTAATGTTTCTGCTATATGAGTGCCATCAACGTTGCTTACAAAATATGTTTGGATGCCTTGTATCTGGTAAGGTTTCAAGGCTTCAGTAACCATCACCGGCCCTAGGTCGCTGCCGCCGATGCCGATGTTTACAATGTATTTAATAGGCTTGCCTGTGTAGCCTTTCCATTGGCCACTGTGTATTTTGGCACAAAAGGTTTTCATCTGTTGCTGCACGGCTTCAATATCTGGCATTACATTTTTTCCATCTACCAAATATTCCTTGTCGCTAAAGTTTCGCAGAGCCACATGCAGTACCGAACGGTTCTCGGTAACATTAATTTTTTCGCCGCCAAACATGGCTTTAATGGCCTCTGGCAGCTTGCATTCGTTGGCCAGTTGTACCAATAAATCCATTGTTTTTTGGGTGATGATATTTTTGGCGTAATCGAATACCATATCATCGGCACACAACGAAAATTGATGAAAGCGATCTGTATCAGCGGCGTTCAGTTGCTTAATGCTTGTTGCTTTTAGTTCGCTGTAATGCTGTTGTAATAAAAGCCAAGCCGAGGTTGTTGTGGGGTTTATTAATGGGAACATTGTAAATGTATGATTTGTGATGACTGATATGAAATGTTAGATTTATGTTATGTATAATCGATCGTAAATATTTAGACCAATATTAACACTTTTGACTAGATGTAGATTAAAAGTTCTTTGAAAAACTGTAAGCGGCGGGTTATTTGTTTTTTATATAAGTGGCAAATACACCATGCTACCACACAAAGCAGCAAATAGAGCAAAAGGCCTCTGTTTTTGATGGTATATTACAACCAAGTTTAACTAAACGGCACTGTTATTATTATTTGCTGGTTTAAAATACCATTTTGGCATTTATCTAAACTTTTATTGCTTACCACCTACCTGAACCAATTTTTCTAGCTATTTTCAGCGATAAATTTTGCCCATACATGAAACCCATCCTAGCTTTCTACTCTATCGTCGTACTAGGAAATGTATGCGATGCAATGGCACAAGATCAACAAAAAATTACCGCTATCGAACAAAAAATGGCTGCTGAAAAAACAGACACTGGCAAAGTAATGCTGCTGAACAGCCTTTATGTGGAGTATAGGGAATACGATAGTGCCAAGGCAATGCAGTATGTAAATGAAGGCATCGCACTGGCAAATGAAATAAGTTTTGATAAAGGCGAAGCCCTACTACTAATGAATAAAGGTGTTTTTTTAAACCTAAACGGCGAAAATGTTGCAGCAGAAAACCTCATTCGCCAATCGCTTACAATAAGGGAACGCACCAACGACTTTTCCGGACAGGGGCATTGCTTTCGGTCGCTGGGCAATATAGAGTATGATAAAAATGATTATGAAAAAGCATTACAACTTTACCTGCAGGCAGCACCTTTATTCGAAAAGGCAAACGATAAAAAAGGGCTAGCTGGCAATTACATTTGGATAGGCAATGTACTTAACGAGGGCATGCACCAGTACGATAAGGCATCAGAATATTTTACCAAAAGCCTTGTTATTGCCGAACAACTTAAAGATTCTACACTAATAAGTTACAATTACAACAATCTTGGCCAGGCTTATTATTTTCAAAAAAACTTCACAAAGGCTTTTGAATATTATAATGCAAGCAGCCGTATTAAGAGGCTGCTGAACGACAAACGTGGGCTTGGAAATGCGTTTGGCAATATTGCCAACATTTATTTTGATACTAATAATTACACATTGGCACTGGCGTATAATGATAGTGCCCTGCAAATAAGAACCGGGCAAAACGATAAAAAGGGAATGGCTACCAGCTTCGCCAATATTGGTAATGTACAATTGCAGCTTAAAAATTACCCCGCAGCATCTAAATATTACCAGCAGGCATTAAAGTTAGGAACCGAAATAGCATTTAAAGAGCCCATTATAGAGGCCTACAATGGGCTTAGTAAATATTACGAGCAAATAGGCAATCCAGTACAAGCATTGGCATATTATAAACTACACAAAGCTGCAAACGACAGTGTTTATAATAGCGATATTGCCCAGCAAATAAGTACCCTGCAGACCCGCTACGAATCTGCAAAAAAAGATCAGGAAATACAGGAACAACGTTTTGAAATGGTAAAACAAGCTCAGGAAAAGCAGTTCGAAATTTCGAAACGTAATTACTGGATTGCTGGCATTTGCGGCCTTTTATTACTCGGCTCTTTATTAGCATACAGTTACTACCGCCGCTTTAAACTAAAAAAAGAAAAACAACTACAGGCCGAAATCATGCACCAGCAAGACATGGCCACCCGTGGCATATTGCAGGCCGAAGAAAACGAACGGGAACGCATTGCCAGAGAATTACACGATGGCGTTGGCCAAATGATGAGTGCCGCAAAAATGAACCTGAGTGCCATGGAACACGAACTGGCTTTTACCAACGATAGCCAGAAAAATGCCTTCGACCGGATTGTAAATTTAGTAGATGAGGGCTGTAAAGAAGTACGCACCGTAAGCCACCAAATGATGCCCAACGCCTTGCTAAAAAAAGGATTGGCAAGCGCCATTAGGGAGTTTATAGATAAGATAGACAACCGTGTACTAAAAATAGACTTGTACAGCGAGGGCCTTAACGAACGCATAGACACCAGTACCGAAACAGTACTATACCGTGTGGTGCAGGAATGTGTAAATAACGTAATTAAACACAGTGGTGCCAACCATTTAGATATATCACTAATAAAAGATACAGATGGCATAAGCGTAACGGTAGAAGACAATGGCCAGGGCTTTAATACCGGCAATAAGGAAAACTTTGAAGGCATAGGTTTAAAAAATATCCGTACCCGAATAGAATACCTTAAAGGCACCGTAGATTTTGATAGTACGCCCGGTAAAGGCACATTGGTAGCCATTCATGTGCCCGCAGCACGGTAAGATTTCTGCCCGTTTGGGATAAAAGCCCAATCTTTACTCTCTACATTTTAAAATAGTTTTTAACCAACCCAATTTTATGCAAAATTTTAAAAATCATGGCCGCATGGTACCATTGTACCATTACTTACTAGGATTGCTGGTGCTTGTTGTAATCGTTTTCTCTATTGTAAACCTGTACCACAACTTCAGCGACCCTCACCATCATTATGCTGCGGTTTTATTATTTGTAATCAGCATTATACTATTTCTGGTGGCCATGTTTAGCCGCACATTTGCCTTAAAAGCACAAGACCGTGCCATCCGTGCCGAAGAAAACCTGAGACATTTTGCCCTTACGGGAAAATTATTGGATAGTCATTTACGGATGGGGCAAATTATAGCCCTTCGTTTTGCCTCCGATGCCGAATTTGTAGCTTTAGCCAAAAAAGCTGTGGATGAAAACTTGGCAAGTATAGCCATTAAACAAGCCATTATTAACTGGAAAGAGGATAATTACAGGGTGTAAAACGGTCAATAGTCAACGTTCGACCGTCGACCGTCGACGAATTCCTGTTAAAAAACCGCCACTATAATCGTGGCGGTTTTTTTGCTTGTGTATTGGTTAATATCATTGCATCAATAGCACAACTATTTTATCTTGTCATCTAAATTCAGGTTATGACCCATCAACGAATCAGCAGCTTTAGTCTTTTCATTATCTCCATTTTTAGTTTTTACACCGCAATGGCGCAAAAAAATTTTAATTACGATACCGCATGGAAAAAAGTGGAAGATTTTCAAAGCAAAGGCTTACCCAAAAGTGCGTTGGAAGAAGTAAAAAATATTTATGCTAAAGCAAAAACCGATAGGCAGGAGGCCCAACAGGTGAAAGCCCTTATTTTACAAAGCCAATTGGTAATGCAGGTGGAAGAAAATGAGTGGATAAAAAATGTACATGCGTTGGAGGCCGAAACCCTTACTGCGGCCGAACCGGTAAAGCAAATACTGAACAGCGTTACTGCAAATTTGTACTACAATTATTTCCAAAACAAACGCTACCAGATTTACCAAAGAACCAACACAGCCAACTTTAAAAAAGACGATCCGGAAACATGGACCATTACAGATTTTCATAAAAAAATAGCGGCTTTGTACGAAGCTTCT
>JAYUOV010000176.1:0-4187 GCA_043760535.1 Chitinophagaceae bacterium | reverse complement strand
CGTTCTATAAATTCCTTTTTTAATGCTATACCAATTATTACTATTTCAGAAATCGGGGCTTCTTCCAAACTGTTCCATTTGCCAATAATGCTTGTGTGCAAGGCTTTGCCTGTAGATTGAAGCAATATTTTATCGTTGCTATCTGTTGATTTTATGATTCCTTTTACACGGTAAATCTGTTTATAATGCAGCAATAATGTAACCGTTAAAGCATGGTATAATTTACTTACATCAAACTCCTCCAAAGTGCTGAAAGAGACACTTACAATTTTATGTTCGTTGTACCTTTTTTCGGCAAATGCCTCTGTTATTGCTCGTTTTGTTTCATGGCTATTTTCAGCTACCAATTGTTCTAAACGAATTTTACCCATAGTTGTTTTGATAACTTGTGCAAAAGGATTAATTGATTTTATCAACGTTTCAATTTCATTGATGTAGCTGCCTGATAAATAATCAGCTTTATTTAATGCTATCAAATCTGCAGCTACAATTTGTCGGATGGTTTCGCTGGCTTCCTCTACTAATTCTTCAATATTTTCGGTATCCACCATACAAATAATTTTTTGTAAGTCAAATACTTGTTGCACATCTCTTCTGGTAAAAATGGCAGCAACATTACCAGCATCGGCAACCCCAGTTGTTTCTATAAAAAGATTATCTGGTCTATTTTCTAACCGTTCTATTTGACAAAGAATATGGTACAAGTCTTCATCCAAATTACAGCAAATACACCCATTACTCAATTCATACATTTCGCTAAAGTTGGTGGTTATTAAACGAGTATCTATAGCTACTTTACCAAACTCATTTTCTATTACCACATTATTGCAAGAAGCAAACAATGTAAGTAAATGATTAAGTGCAGTTGTTTTACCAGAACCTAAAAAACCAGTAAGTATGTAAACGGGTATTTTATCCATTTTTATGTTGTAGTTTATTGTTAATACTATTTTTATTGGCATTTTCTTCAACATCATTTGAATGGTGGTGTTGGCAACCGCAACTGCTTATTGTGCTACAAAAAAGCACCAAACAGATATATATTAGTTTTCGTGTCATGCTAAATTTGTTTTAAAATTTCAGCTTCTGCTTTTTGAAACCATAGTATTATTTGTGTTTTGTAATCCACACCATAGCGTTTCACAAACTCCTGTGTATGTTTGTCGGCATTGTTGGTTAATTCCTTTAATCTACCCTCAATAAACGATTTAGTAAGTACAATACCGCATGACACTTCAATGCAGTATTTCCATTCTTTATAAGTATTAATCAACATATATCTTATTTAATTTTTTAAGTAATTTGGTTGTATTTACATTACTGACTGAAGAATATTTTTTCCTTAATTTTTTATAATTTCCTAAAGTGGCCATTGCCTTATTGTAAATTAACGAATCAATTTTTGTAGGCATGTAATCTTTGGGCATGGCATACGTAAAATGCCCAGTTTCACCTGCATACACTGGGATTGCAAAAAAATGCCTCTTTACAAATTCTTTGGTGCTGTCCTGGCTTTTACCGGCCTGCACAAAAAAATCAACCGCATAGTCCGGGTAGCCAAATAAGTAGCCATAGCTACGCCAGCGGTTATACTTTTGTTCATACTCAGTAATGGCAAGTACAGTTGCAGGATGCGCATTTGCTGCAATGCCGATGGACTTATAAAAACTGTGTTGCTGCGATATAGTTTTTTGGAGTTTACTTTTACGTATAACATACAGCTCCACGTTTTTATAAATGCTATCATTACGTTCAAATGGTTGTAGCACAAATTGCCAATCGGCTACGCTCAATTTATTGGCAATATTTTGTAATGTATTTAATACTTGGTAAGCACTATCTTTTTGCACTTCATTATTACTAAGTAATGGCAACCTATAAAACTGTACACTACTCATGGGTTTTAAAGTATCCATCAGCGTATATAAAGCTTCATGATCAAGTGCATTTAATAGTATGCTGTCAGCAAGATTTCTTTCTGTTTTATTCATACCTCTAAACGCCTTGTTAATACTATGTTTAGTGGTATTACAAGAGGCTATTGTAAAGAATACCGTAATCGCAAATACACTACATCTTATATTTTTCATCGTACTTAAAATTGTTTTAAATAACTAATTTTTCCAATCGTTTGGTCTTCTCTAAAGCCTGTTTTTTTATTTTCATTCCATACCAAATAAATAAATGATAGCGGTTTATACTCCCAGCTAAACCTTGCATTCCACCGGCTGCGTTCTGTAGCAGTATTGTACTGATAAAAAACATTCATTTGCAACCGTGGATTTACTGCCATTCGGATGTTGGGTGTTGCCAATTGTGTGTTGAGGTTTTCTTCTGAAATACCTACTTTACGTAAATAGTTTGCTTCGTAATCAACATTGAAGGCAATATGTGGTGATGGTGCATAACGAACAGCACCTGTTAAGGATGTTATTCTTCCATTAAAATAACCGCCTGTAGTTATATCAATCGTATAGGAAAATTTACTGCTTTGGTCGCTGTAATACTCAGCCCTTAGTTGATTGTATTGATAATTTCCTTTTGCTATTTCAATACCAATAGGGTTGAAGTTAACCGGCAGGTTTTGCCAGTTAAAAATTGCCCTTGCAATAAATTTGGTACCGTTATTAAAAATGAAAAATATAGGATACGGGGCAATGTATGCTTCCTGTAATTTTAAATTATTCGGGTTTTGATACACATCTATTTCTACTCCTGGCTCCCAGCTTCGAAAAAATTTAGGAAACCATTTTTGTTTTCGTTTAATGAAATAAGCATCCACATAGTTTTTTACAAAATCGTTTCTGCTTACAAAACCCATTTGTGGATTAAATGATTTGGAAACATAACTCGTATTCCAGGAAAGGGCAAAATCATTTGATTCGTAAACCAGCCTTGTAAATGTTGCCAACCCATCATCTTTATAATTGCCACTTGTTTGGCTGCCGGTAATGGTATAATTAAAGCGAAGCTTGTTGCTAAACCTGTTAAAGCCTGTAATGGTTGCAGTAGTATTAAAATTTGTTTTTAAGGAATCGTTGGCTTCATCAATACGGTTTGTAATTAATATACCAATATTATTTTGTGTGCCATAATTTTTAAGATACCGCAGCACACTCATATTAGCTGCTTGTGTAGTTGCTGTTTTTCGTTGATGAATATATAATGCACCGAGACTGTACTTATTATTTTTATCAGTAAATCTTGCTCCGGCATCTATCGGGATGGGGTTTCCATTATTATCTAAACCAATGGTACGGCTGAAGAATGGTTTAAATGTAAATTGATTACCGGCATCAAATAATCCTGCATTTTCTAAAAAAAATTGTCTGCGTTCGGGGAAGAAGACTGAAAATCTTGTTAAGTTATTTACTTGCCTGTCTGCATCGGCTTGTGCAAAATCGGTATTAAAAGTAAGGTCAACTGTACTGTGTACGGTGGGGCTCCATTTTACTTCGCCGCCAAATTTTGTATTGTATTTATTGATGGCATCTTTACCTGCTTCCTTTTTATTATTTACTTCATTTACCCAATATGGATTTAACTGTATGTTGGTAGATGGCGGTGGTGGCTGAATGCCTTTCAGCAATCCTGCATAAGTCATTCTGTAACCGTCAAAACTTCTTGGGTAAGGCGAAAAAGTACTGTTTTCATTTTCTTTTCTTGCAATACGGTTAAAATTAATGCCCCAAACAACGGAATCATTATTTGCTTTTGGATAACGCAAAGTTTTCCAGGGAATGGAGAACTCACAAGTCCAGCCACTATCAGTTATATTACTTCTTGCACTCCAAAGAGCATCCCATTCTCTGTCAAAAATATTATCATCAAATACCTGTAAATCTCTTAATGCACCATAAGGATTTGTTTGAAAACCTGTGGCATTTCTTTTACCATTGAAGGGGTCTAATGCTACGCCGAGTAAGTCATTATCAAAATAACCAAAATCCCTTCTAAAATCTTGCACCCTTACTCCTTTTTTACCGGCAGTATCTTTACAAAAAGCACCGATGTATAAATTTTTATTATCAAATAATATTTTTATTACGGTTTGATATTTTGCCTGCTGCCCCTGGTTAGGGTCAACCTGTATAAAATTGGTAACTGACTTTGCTTGCTGCCAATCAGCTTCAGTAAGTTTTCCGTCTAATTTTATTGTGCCTGTTGTTTTAGTAGCATACATAGTG
>JAYUOV010000175.1:0-12344 GCA_043760535.1 Chitinophagaceae bacterium | reverse complement strand
CAGCTTTTAGGTCGGTGAGGTATTTAAACTCACTAACCGGACCATCTATGGCCAATGGCTGTTGTAGGCGGATGGCCGCTGGCACGGTCTTTTTAATCAATTCATCTACACTTGCCACACCAATTGTATGCAGCATGGCTGCTGTTTCGGTAGTATTTGGCCCTATGTGGCGGCCCCTGAATTCCTGTTGTTGTTGCTCAAAAAGATTCATCTGTAATGTTTATTGTTATTAAAGTTTCTGTTTATTAATCTGGCTTTTTTATTGAGCCTGCTCCGATTTTTTTTCTGAGAGCCGGGCATTTGTATTACTATTTGGCAACATGCGTTTCGTGTGTACGGGATTCAACTATTTGAAGATGGCATCTCTCATTCTTCTTTTTTTTATTACAAATTTCGGGATTACTTTGTTCGGTGTGCGGCCTCATCCCCCGCCCTTATCTTATCGGAGAAGGGCGCCTCATGGTAGTTTGGTTCAGCGTTTCTAAAGTGTTGAAACTTCAAAATTTTATTTGTGCTTCAGGTTAATACCGTACGGATTCTCAAAAATCATTTCAAATTTCGGAAACCATATCAATATCCTACTTTCCACACATCCTAATAATTTCAGTATAAGTATTTCGCCGCAAATTTAAGTGTTACCCATCGCTTTGCCTATTGTGGTTTACCTTGCAGGCTTGTTATTTACATAGTACCTGCTTCTATCTCAATAACTTTTAAAAAAACGTAAAAGGAATTGCCAAAAAGCTTGAAAATTATTTACCAATATGAAAGAAGATATTTTAGAAGACTGGGAGAAAAAAAGCAAGGAACACCAGAAACTGTATAAAAATTATCTGGCCCGAGCCGATAAACGCAAGGTGCTTAAGCTATTGCCCGAAGCCCACGATGAAGCTTTTTCTAAAATAGATTGTTTGGATTGTGGCCGCTGCTGTAAAAACCATTCGCCCCGTTTTAAAATGCCTGATATTAAACGCATTAGCAAAACGATGGGCATGCGGGAAGTGGAATTTATAGACCAATACCTGAAAATGGATGAAGAGGGCGACTATGTAAACAAACGGCTGCCCTGCGCCTTTTTGGCCGAAGACAATACCTGCAATATATACGAAGACCGCCCAAGCGACTGTGCCCGATACCCATACACCGATGAAGATGTATTTATAAAGCGGCCCGTATTAACCCTTACCAACAGTGCCGTTTGCCCGGCAGTGTACTATGTGTTTGAGAAGTTATTGAAAACAGAAAAATAGTAAGACAATTTGGATTAAAAATGTGTAAAGTGTCGTATATTTGTGAAAAGAAACTTTTATGGCAAAGACAACAGTTTATTCAGACAACACTTTAATAAATGAAAGTTCAATTGTTATGAACGAGGCTGCATTTGCTTACAATCATCCTAATAATACCCTAAGTGTTGTATTGGGTGGTAACCATCCAATGGCATCATCTATAAGTGACATAGATTTAATACGTTTATCCAGAGTTGGTATTAAAAAAAGTACTTTAAAATACTTGGCAGGTTACCTTGGTATTACTTTAGAGCAGCTTGGTGTTTTGCTGCACACCAGCCATAGAAATCTGCAACGAAAAGATGAAAACGAACTTTTAGATAGTTATAAATCTGAAAAGGTTTTGGAGTTAAGTTCTTTGGTGAGCCGTGGTGTAGAAGTAATAGGTAGCGATGCCGATTTTAAAGATTGGCTTCACTCCCCCATTTTAGCTTTAGGTAATAGAAAGCCATTAGATTTTTTAGATACTTCATTTGGCATCCAAATGGTTCTTAAAGTTCTTGGCCGTTTAGAAATGGGTGTATTTTCTTAACAATGATAGTGTATCGTATTTCAAAAGCAAATTTCGCAAAAGACCTCTCTGGCAATGGTGCAAGGCTGTATGGCGGCAGGTGGAATAGTGAAGGAAACTTTGCTTTATACACTGCCGAAAACCGTTCGCTTGCATTGATAGAAACGCTAGTACACACGCCCATTAGATTTTTAAAAAGCACAGATTATTTATTGATTGAAATTGAAATCAATATAAAAGATAGCGTCAAAAGATTAGTATTGAAAGATATGCCCTATCAGTGGGATGCCTACATTCCTTCTCCGTGTACCAGGGAGATAGGTGATACTTTTATTAATGAACAAGCATGCCTTTTACTACGCGTACCTTCTGTGATAATGCCGGAAGAGTATAATTATGTAATCAATCCTTTTCACCCAGCTATGAAAGATGTAAAAATTGTGAGTGAACGGTTACTGACTTTAAACGACCGATTGTTGCAAGCATTGTAAGCGTTTTAAATATGCCCCTTTTTTTCTTTCTGCCGCATTTGATGGCTGGTAAGCGAACTGCCATCGTGACTCCAGCCGGGCGGGCCAAAGATGTAGCCAAGCTTTTGTTTAATTGGCACCTGTTTTTTAATATCGGTGGCAATGTTTTTCCATTCGTGCACTACAAGGGTAATAGCATTTTTTGGTTCAAGGTTTGTGGTAAGTCCGTAGCGAAGCGGCTCGTATTCGCTAGCTGGTAATTCGGGCTGAAAAGTGCCAAAAAGTTTATCCCATAAAATAAGGAACATGCCCATGTTTTTATCCAAGTATTTGGGGTTGCTGGCATGGTGTACTCGGTGGTGCGAAGGTGTAACGAGAATATGCTCAAGCCAACCCATTTTGTGTATAAGTGTGGTGTGTACAATAATGCCCCATGTTTGGGTAAGGCTGTAGGTAAAAACTATATCCAATGCACTAAAACCCAGGAATGCTAGCGGTATAAAAAAGATAAACCGGTACAATGGCTGAAGCACAGAAGATCGGAAACCAACCGTAAAATTAAACTGCTCCGATGAATGGTGGGTTACATGTACCGCCCAGAAAAACCGCACATAATGCTCCATACGGTGCAGCCAGTAAAATATAAAATCTTCGGCCAAAATTAACACCATCCAATATACCGCAACATTGGTGATGCGAACGGTACTATGATGGGCAAAGTAACCCAATACTATAAGGTACACTAGTCTGAAACTAAGCTCCAGTGAGCCATTAAGGGTGGTTAGGTAAACATTAGCCAGTGTATCTTTTAAGGTATATAATTTTCTGTTCTGCCAGTTACTCAGGAATATTTCTAGCAAAATAATAGCCAGGTATAGTGGCGTGGATATGAGGAATAATATGTCTTCTTTTGGGGTGGTCATGTTATTAAAATTAGCAAATATACAAATGTGATAATGTGCAAATGCAGGAGCGGCGTTTCAAATCATATATCCGAAATCCGAAATCCGAAATCAAAAATCCGAAATCAAAAATTCGTTTAGTATTCCATCTTTTTTAAGCTAGGTGCTTTGTACCAGGTTGCTAAAACTACAATAATCGTCATACAGCCGCCAAAGATAACAGATGGAACTGTACCTATAGCTTGTGCGGCTATACCACTCTCAAAAGCACCCAATTCGTTGCTGCTATTAATAAACATAGAACTAACACTCGATACCCGACCCCGCATTTCATCCGGCACAAACATTTGTAAAACTGTGCCCCTAACAAGCATACTGATGCCATCGAAAGCACCGGCAAAAAATAAGGCACCTAGGCTCAGCCAAAAGTTTTTTGAAATGGCAAATACAATCATCATTACACCAAATGCAGCTACGCAAAACAGCAGCGTTTTGCCCTGTGCATTTTTTAAGGGGCGGCGGGTAAGCCAAAATAAAACCAATATAGCACCTACGCCTTGTGCCGATTTTAAAATGCTAATGCCAGTAGCATCGAGGTGCAAAATATCTTTACCAAAAACAGGAAGTAAGGCCGTAGCACCGCCAAAAAACACCGCAAACATATCCAGGCTTAGAGCACTTAAAAGCGTTTTGGTTTGCCACACATACCGGAGGCCTTCTTTTACGCTTTCCCAGGTTTTTTGTTGCTGATTGGTGTGTACTATAGGTAGTTTAGGCATTACGAAAATAACAGTAATGGCGGTTATTAGTAAAATTACTGCTATGGAGAAAGTGGTAAATGTTCCTACTGTATCTATTAATATGCCAGCTACAATAGGCCCCACTACAGATGCTGTTTGCCACGAAGCACTACTCCACGAAATAGCTTTGGCCAATTGTTCTTTAGAAACCAGTTGTGCCACTATACTGCCCATTGTAGGTCCGGTAAAGGCTCTGAAAATGCCGGTTAAAAAAATGAGCGCATATACGCCATATTCCAAAGTAGTGGTATGTAAGTTTTGCCGGGCATAGCCACTTGCAATAAAGCCCAGCCCAATAACTGCGGTAAAATATAATAGCATATTTCGCAACAGCAAGGTTCGTTTATCGCTACGGTCTATAACATGGCCGGCATAAAGGGCAAAAGAAATGGCAGGTATTACTTCGCTCAGTCCCAGCAAACCCAGGCTTAATTTGCTGCCGGTTAGTTCGTAGATATAAAGTGCAATGGCAAAATTGACCATTTGCAAAGCCATAATAAAACTAAAACGAGCTACTAAAAAAAGCCTGAAATTTTTGATGGTAATAGGGGAGGCGGTGCTATTGAGTGCCATAAGTGCTGCAAAAATAACAGATGTAGGCCAAATGCTTACCTTTGACTAAGCAAATAGGTAAATGAGCAAATGGGCAAATTTGCAGATATGTAAGGCAATGTGAACATAAACAAATCGTAAATCGTAATTCCCAAATCGTAATTAAAAATGAATTTTACCTCGGTAACCTGGAGCCATACCACCAATGTTTATGAAATAAACCTTCGGCAATATACTAACGAAGGAACTTTTACAGCCTTTGAAGAACACCTGCCAAGGCTAAAAGAAATGGGCGTTGAGACCTTGTGGTTTATGCCGCTTACACCTATTGCTGTAGAAAAACGGTTGGGTACTTTAGGCAGCTATTATGCCTGTGCCGATTATACCAGTATTAACCCAGAATTTGGAACAACTGAGGATTTTAAAAACTTTGTGTCTGTAGCCCACAATATGGGTTTTAAGGTAATAATAGACTGGGTAGCCAACCATACCGGCTTTGGCCATATCTGGACGGAAACCCACCCAGAATATTACCTACATAGTGATGATGGTGCGTTTGTTTTAAAGCATGGTTGGGAAGATGTGATTCACCTGGATTATGATAATGCAGGCCTAAGACAAGCAATGATTGAAGCCATGAATTGGTGGCTAAAAGAATTTAATATTGATGGCTTTCGCTGCGATATGGCACACCTGGTTCAAAAAAGTTTTTGGCACGAAGCAAGGCTTAGTTTAGATGCGGTGAAAAAGCTGTTTTGGCTGGCCGAATGTGAAGAGCCGAATTACCATGAAGTATTTGACGCTACCTATAGCTGGAAACTGCTACATACACTGGAAAGTTATTGGAAAAAACAAGTAGGTATCAATGGTATTGATGAAACATTTTTCTGGTATAAAAATGAATTTCCTGCAACGGGTTTTAAACTGTTATTTACCAGTAACCACGATGAAAACAGCCATAGCGGAAGCGAATATGAAAGGCTGGGCGATGCAGCCAAAGCCTTTGCAGTACTTACTTGTACCTGGGCTGGTATGCCACTAATATACAGCGGACAGGAAGCGGCTAATACTAAACGTATTAAATTTTTCGATAAGGATTTTATAGATTGGAAAGCTGGTTTTCCATTGCATGATTTCTATAAAAAATTATTGCACCTGAAAAGTACGAACGCCGCCTTGCGTGGCGGAGAGGAAGCAACAACAATAATTAGAGTTAGCACAGATTGTAATGAAAAATTGTATGGTTTTTTACGTAAAAACGGTGATGCAGAAGTGCTGGTATTTTTAAACTTATCCGTAGAGTATTATTGGATGAATCTGGTGGATGAAAGGGTTGTAGGAACGTTTGTAAACTTGTTTACCGGCGAACCAAACGACATTACCAAAAACCGATATTTTGAAATGCAGCCTTGGGGGTTTTATGTGTATGTATTGTAGGGGCGGGGCTAGCCCCCGCCCTAGACTCGTCAATAATTTAAAAACCAAATTAGATTTAGGGCGGGGCTAGCCCCGCCCCTACGATTGAAAACGAAAATGCGATTGCTAAAACAATGGATAAACTTTCGATGGGTGACCTGAACCGGAAAACGGTGGATGAATTTAAAATTGCTGAGAAATTTCCGGTAATAGTGGTGCTGGATAATGTGCGGAGTATGCACAATGTGGGTAGTGTTTTTAGAACGGCAGATGGCTTTTTGCTGGAAGCCATTTACCTGTGCGGCTATACGCCTAGGCCGCCACACCGGGATATACAAAAAACAGCACTGGGTGCCACCGAAACCGTGTATTGGCAAGCTTTTGAAACCACTATGGAAGCAATAAATCAGTTGCAACAAAACGGCTATAAATTGTTGGCTGTGGAGCAAGCCAAACAAAGCATTATGCTACACCATATAAATTATTCGGCCAATGAAAAACTGGCCATTATTTTTGGCAATGAAGTGGACGGTGTGGAGCAGCCAATTATAGACAGGTGCGATGCCTGTATTGAGATACCGCAATTTGGGATGAAACATTCGCTGAACGTAAGCGTGGCTGCGGGGATTGTGCTTTATAAAATTATTGAACAACACTTAAAATAGACCGATGAAAAAGTTTGAATACAATGTTCTTGATGTGCCTACAACAGGTTGGTTCGGAGGAAAGGTTGATTTTAAAAAGTTGTCTTTAAAACTTAATGAGTTAGGAAGAGAAGGATGGGAAGTGGTGAATACTACTGATACAAATATGTGGGAAGGGGCCAGCCGTGGGGTAATTATTATTTTAAAAAAAGAATTCACAATATAAAAAACATACTAATGAGAAAACAAATAGCCGCCGCCAACTGGAAAATGAACCTGACACTAGACCAGGCAAACGACTTAATGCACAACCTGCTGGAGCAGCCTGTAAACCTAAGTGAGAACAGAATAGTAGTGCTGGGCGTGCCTTTTCCCTACCTGCTTCCCGTAAAGAAAAAACTAAAAGACACACTGCATTTTTATGTGGCTGCGCAAAACTGCAGCAATAAAAAAAGTGGTGCATTTACAGGCGAAACATCGCTAGAAATGTTACAATCAATCGGCGTGGAATATGTAATAATCGGCCACAGCGAAAGACGTGAATATATTAACGAAAGCAATCAATTGCTGGCAGAAAAAGTAAACATCACTTTAGAGTATGGCCTAACGCCGATATTCTGCTGCGGCGAAGCATTGGCTATACGTGAAGCTGGCACACAGAACGAATATGTAGGTGTGCAATTGCAGGAAAGCTTGTTTCATTTAGCAGCAGAACAACTACAAAAAGTGGTGATAGCCTACGAACCAATATGGGCTATTGGCACCGGCAAAACTGCAAGCACCGAACAAGCCCAGGAAATGCATGCCCACCTGCGTAGCGTATTGGCTGGCCAATATGGCGAAGATGTAGCAAAATCCATTTCTATCTTATACGGAGGTAGCGTAAAAGCCGCCAATGCCGCCGAAATATTTGGCGCCGCCGATGTAGATGGCGGATTGGTAGGCGGTGCAAGCCTTATTGCCACAGACTTTGGAGCGATTATAAATGGTTTAAAATAAAGGTTCAGGTCTCAAGGTTCAAGAGGCTAATATTAATTTAAAATGCCAGACCCTTGAGGTTTTTTCCTAAAATTTTGTCTTTTACATCTTCATTATCCCCGACCACGAAATTTCTACTTTTTCGTGGTCGTTTAGTTTATCTATTTCCAACATTGTTTTACCTCGTTTTTCATCGCGTTGGTACATAGGTAAAAATTTGCCACCAAACACAAATTCGTTGGCGGTATAAGAACTGCGAGCTACTACAGTATTGCTAAACGTATCGTCGAAGGCTTTTACAAATACCAGCACTTCTGCCCTCGCCGTTTGCAGCTCGTTTTTAGATAGGCCAAAAAACGGGCTTTCCTCATCCACTGCATGTACCACAGTCCAGCTAAGGGTCAAGGCATTTACCTTTTCCAGTTCCAGTTTTAAAGGGTAAAATTTGTTAGTCATTTTACCATCTATATCCATCATCAATGCCAGGTTCACTTTTACTTCGGCTTCGGTAAGGTGGTTGTTTTTAAATGGCGTCATTCTAAACATTAGGGCCACAGTTTCTTTGTAAGGGGCAAATAATGCATGGCTGCTAAACTTAAGAAAAGCCTGCGGCCTGCTGAACCGCCCATAGAGCAAACCGGTGGCCAATGCAAAACTTAATAAGCCTATCAATGCTTCGGTGCTAGAAATAAAACTCATTAAAAATCCAGTAGGCGCCAGCCGGCCGTAACCCACAGTAGTAAAGGTTTGTGCACTAAAAAAGAAAGCTTCGCCAAATTTTTCCAAAGGTGTTTCTACCATAATACCCGCCAGTTTATCAATGCCTACTATGAGGTAAATAATGGCAAAAAATAAATTAATGAGCAAATAAGTAGCAAAAATGGTAAGTAAAAATTGCCACCTGTTCATTTGCAATAGCGTATGATACCAACTGTTTTTTTCTAACCATGTAATGCCAGTTTTGTATAAATCTGGCGTGCCATCTTTATTAAAAAGCCGGCCACCATACATATTACTGTTGGTGCCAAAGCCAGTATTATCATCGGTTTTGGCCCGTTTGTTTATGCGTTTTAAAAGAGCCATAGTACCTAATTAAATAGTTTGTTTAGTTGCTACAATGGCAAAGCCATAATTGTCGTTATCGGTAATTTTTATACTGTCAAAATGGTTGGTATTCAGCCAGTTTTGTACTTCCTCTTGTGTGTGTTCGTGGCGGTATTTCGGGGTCAGCATATCTAGTTGTTCAATGCTTATTTCTGTCCATTTCTTTTTTTGTATGCCTAACTGGCTGGCTAACCATTGCAGCGGCGTAATGCTAATGCAGTTAAGTGCATACACTATTTTTACATGCATATTTCTGGTAATGTATCGGTAATTCCGCATTGCCCAATGTACAGGGTTTTTAAAAGGATGATAGAGCCAAATACACAACAATCCTACATGTTGTAAAAAAGGTATAACACGGGTTAAAGCCAAAAATGTATTGGGATTGTGATGCAATACACCACTGCTATACAGCAAATCGAAACTATTTTTTACAAAAGGTAAATGGTGTACATCGGCCTGTATAAAATGGCAATTATGGTGCTGGTTTTCTGCATATCCAAGATCCACGGCCGGGCTTACTTCCACCCCAAAAACGATGTCGCAAAAATCAGCCATAAGCATGGCAGTGCGGCCATGGCCACAGCCGGCATCAAGAGCTATTTTAAATTTTTGGCCGTCTGCCAAATCCAGTTCTTTCTCTAATTGAATTTTATAGGAATCTGGGCTGCGGTTCCATATTTTAATGTCTTTACCATTGTTGAGTAAGCTCCATTCAAACCCAAAGGTTTCTTGTATCTTTTTGTTTCGATTGGCCGATTCAGTAATGATTTCTTCAAATTTTTCCATGGCTGAGAGTTACACATTTTTAAAATCAGGCACCAATTGCAGCAGGTATATTTCATGCACCAGCATACTTTCTGGCAACATGCGTGGTATGCCGTTAATGATAGGGTAGTGCATACCAGCTTTGCAGTATAGGTAGCCTGCTTCTATTTCGCCTTGCGGCAAATGTAGGTCTTCATTTTTTTGGGTAACAACCAATTGTAATTTTTCATTGCTAACTGGGCAGCGTAAGTAATGCAGGGCTTCAAATTTCATTACGGAAAAAATCAAAAAATAAAACCATTCGGCTCAAAGAAAAATTACATTTGGCAGCAATGGAATTTCAACCACATCATATAGTATGGGTAGCACAATGGTACCCACACGAAGGCCAGCCTTATGCTGGTGATTTTATACAGCGCCATGCACAAGCGGTTAGTGCATTTGTGCCTGTAACTGTGTATTCCTGTTTTGGGTATGATGGCGAAGCGAAAACGGTTGTAAATACAGCCGGGAATCTTACAGAGGTAATTACTTATTTCCATACCACTAATACAGATATAAAAATGCTGGATAAAAGTATTTATTGGAACCGATGGTATCGTATATTAAAAAACCTGCTGATGAAGCATGAAAAGGAGCGGGGGCGCCCATTATTGCTGCATGGACATGTTATTCTTAATACTGGCTGGTTATTGCTTTGGGCCAAAAAAAAATGGCATATTCCGTTTGTTATAACCGAACATTGGGCCGGATATATGAAAGGGTTTACTAATGGTTTTGATGCTTACAATAGATGGAGTAAAGTTAAGTTTAAAAAAATAGTACAGCAGGCCGCCGCTATAACTGGTGTATCTCAGGCTTTAATAAAGCAGTTAAAAACTATTGAACCAAATGGCCATTTTTTACACTGGCCTAATGTGGTTAATGAGCAAGTTTTTTTCTATAAGCCTACGGTAAAAGAAAACATTAGGCCTACTTTTATCCATATTTCTACACTTACTGGGCAAAAAAATGTTCAAGGCATTATTGATGCTTTTTATTTGGTAAAGCAAAACCATTCCGATGTATTACTAAAAATAGCCGGGCCCGAAAATGAAGTATTCCGCAAACAGATTTTTAACCTAGAACTTGAGCAAAATATCACTTGGCTGGGCGAAATGCTACAGGAAAAATTGGTAAACGAAATCCGTAGTTCGGATGCATTGGTACTTTTTTCACAATTCGAATCTTTTGGCTGTGTGGTTATAGAGGCCAATGCTGCTGGTGTTCCTGTACTCGTTTCCGACATAGAGCCATTGCAGGAATTAATTAAAGATGGCATTAATGGTTTTGTGGCAAAACAGGGAAATGTAGATTCCCTGGCCGCCGCCATGGAAGCCATTATTTATAAAAAAATAGCATTTAATAATGCTGCTTTTAGCCAGCATACGCTGGCAAAGTATGCATACCCTGTGGTAGGTAAGCAAATGGCGGATTTGTATGTTGCCTTGCTTAAAGAGAAGTTTTGAAAAGGTGCTTTACTTTTGGTATGCTACGAGAAAAAGACCCACGGCAGCTTAACTTTAAACTTTAAAATGGTATAATTTAAAGCATCAATAAAGAGGCATTTAAATTAATACAACAGACATATCCTACAATATACTTTTTCAATAGACTTTTGGATATAATAGTTACTAAATGAATCAACAACCATCTGCATTCTTTTTACCAATGAGTATTCCATTTTGCATGGGCTCATCTATCTGTAATCATTGTAATTGAATCTATTTTTTAATGGTGAAAAAAGACCAATTTTATCATCAATGTAATCATACGCAAATATCCATTTGTTTAAATGCTTTATCATAAATGAACATTCACTTGCCTTCCCAGCTTTATCTTTACCACCATGAAGCAATTCAATGTTCCCATCGCTTATAGAAGCCCGCTTATTTCCGCCATAAAAAATTACCGAAAAGCACAGGATAAACTTAAAAAAGATTTTACCCCCACACTGCTAGATTTTGGTGCGGTTAAAATATACCTGGCCCGCCATTTTGGTTTTTGTTACGGGGTAGAAAATGCGATTGAAATAGCGTTCCGCTGTGTGGAAGAAAACCCCGGCAAACGCATTTTTTTACTCAGCGAAATGATACATAACCCACAGGTAAATGCCGATCTGCAAAGCCTTGGCATTGTTTTTTTACAGGATACCAATGGCAAACAGATTGTGCCTTATGAAATACTAACGCCAGAAGATGTGGTGATAATACCAGCTTTTGGCACTACCATTACCATAGAAGAAAAACTACGCAGCTTAGGTATAGAACCAGCTACCTATAATACTACCTGCCCCTTTGTAGAAAAAGTATGGAACCGTGGTGAAGCCATAGGAAAAAAGGGCTACAGCATTGTAATACATGGCAAGCCAGCACATGAAGAAACCAGAGCTACATTTAGCCGAAGTGCCGCCCATACGCCCACTGTAGTGGTTAACGATATGGCAGATACTATAGAACTTGGTAAGTATTTAACACGCCACAAGCCGGCAGCAGATTTTTACACCCAATTTAAAGGTCGCTATAGCGATGGTTTCGATATAGAAAAAGATTTGCAACAGTTTGGCGTAATTAACCAAACAACCCAACTGGCCAGCGATACGCAGGCTATTGCCGATTACTTAAGGCAACTCATAAAAACCAAAAATCAACTTACCGAAGAAAATATTGGTCAGCATTTTGCCGATACCCGAGACACACTTTGCTATGCCACTTTAGAAAATCAAACTGCGGTACAAAGCCTGCTTGAAACACCTGCCGAAATGGCTTTTGTGGTAGGCGGTTATAATAGCAGCAACACCAGCCATTTAGTAGAATTGTGCGAAGCAAAATTGCCAACTTATTATATTGATAACCCCAATAAAATACAGAG
>JAYUOV010000174.1:0-12397 GCA_043760535.1 Chitinophagaceae bacterium | reverse complement strand
AGGGTATATCGGTAACTGTAATTGCATGCGCTAAAAATAAGCACTAAAAGCTTTTACGAATAATAACCACATTTAAAGGCGTAGGTAAGGAGTTCTGAGTCTATTGTTTTACAGGTAATAAAGCTATGGTTTTGGCCGCACTATCGGTCCAGTTAATTATCAGCTGCTTTTGAGCCGCATCTAATTTTGCCGAACGGTGAACCCAAGTGTAAGAGTTCAGCGGCATATCTCCCTTGTTTACTTCTTTCTTTATCTCTTCTAATTTTTTTAATTGCCTTTTGGTTGTGTAAGTTGCAAATTCATTAAAGTTCAGCTCTTTTTTTCCTTCTATAATATGGTCTGCCAGCCACCAACCTATGGGCTGAATATTACTATACCAAGGATATTCGGTGTTATTACTATGGCAATCGTTACAGGTGGTGTACAATATTTTATTTACAGAATCTGGTATAGCTACTACAGATGAAATATTGCTAGCCACTACCACATCATTATTATTTTTATCTGGCTGAAAAAACTGCATTGCCATAAACGAGATGAGTAATGCAAGCATTATATTTTTTAACCAACGCATTTTTTTCTTTTGTGGTTTATAAGAACCCTGAGATTTCTGGTCTTTAGGTATTGAATTATCCATAGCGTACAATAGAGTTGGTTTTGGGTACATTATTATGTAGCAGGCAAGATAAAAGAAAATGCCTTTAGAGCTACTAGTCTTTAAAGTTTATTTGTTAGTAGAAATACAAAGGCTTCGGTATCATTTTATACCAATATTTCACCTGTCATTTCTTTAGGCACTTCTAATGCCATCATGGTTAAAATAGTAGGGGCAATATCACCAAGTTTGCCCGGTTTTAAGCTGCCTTTAAAATCGGTATCAATAATAAAAAACGGAACCGGATTTAGTGAATGTTGTGTATTGGGGCTGCCATCAGCATTGATTTCATAATCGCTGTTGCCATGGTCGGCAGTTAGAAAAATAGTGTACCCATGCTGCAATGCCAATGTAACCACTTGTTCTACACAGCCATCCACCGTTTCTGCAGCCTTAATACAAGCCGAAAAAACACCTGTATGGCCTACCATATCTGCATTGGCATAGTTGATGCAGATAAAAGATGCTGCCCCTTTTTCAATTTCCGGAAGCAGGGCTGCTGTTAATTCATGGGCACTCATTTCGGGTTGCAAATCGTAAGTGGCCACTTTTGGAGAAGGAACCATAATTCGTTTTTCACCTTCAAAAACCTGCTCTCTGCCACCACTAAAAAAGAAGGTTACATGAGGATACTTTTCTGTTTCGGCCATGCGTATTTGTTCCAGTCCATTTGCTTCAATTATTTCGCCAAGGGTATTATTAAGATTGTCTGTTTCAAAAACTACGTTTACATCTTTATAAGAGCCATCGTACTCTGTCATGGTGGTGTAATGGAGCGGTAATTTGTGCATGGCAAATAGGGGCAAATCCATCTGCGTAAGCACTTGCGTTATTTCTCTGCAACGGTCGGTTCTAAAATTAAAACAGATAGCCACATCGCCATCTTTAATAGTGGCAATTGGTTGCTGATTTTCAGCTACTATTACTGTTGGTAAAATAAATTCATCGGTTACTTCTGCAGCATAAGATTGCTCAATAGCAGCTATTGTGTCGGTAGCTTTTTGGCCTTCGCCTTTTACCAAACAATCGTAAGCCAGCTTTACACGTTCCCAGCGTTTATCCCTGTCCATGGCATAGTAGCGGCCACTTACTGTTGCTATTTTTCCGGTGGTTTGGTTCAGGTGTTCCTGTATATCGGTAATGAAACCCAATCCACTTTTTGGGTCGCAATCACGGCCATCGGTAAATGCATGAATAAATACTTCTGTCAATCCTTTTTCGGCACATAAACTGCAGATGGCTTTGAGGTGTGTGGTATGCGAATGCACTCCACCATCGCTTACCAAACCCAGTAGGTGCAAGGGTTTTTTATTGGCAATGGCATAGTCAATGGATTGTAATAAAACAGGGTTTTGAAAAAAACTTTTATCCCGGATAGCAACATTAATACGTTGCAGTTCCTGGTATACAATGCGGCCTGCCCCAAGGTTTAGGTGGCCAACTTCGCTATTGCCCATTTGCCCATCGGGCAGGCCTACCAATTCGCCACAGGTAGTAAGTGTTGTGTTGGGATATTTACTGTATAAGCTATCAACAAAAGGGGTGTTGGCAGCCAGTATTGCATCCGAAGCAGGCACTTGCCCAATGCCCCATCCGTCCATTATTACAAGGATTACTTTCTTTTTCATGGCTGCAATTTATGTAGGAACACGCCTCGAGGCGTGTTCCTACATAAATTTGATAGAAATTTAAAAACATGACTGAACAGGAATTTGATAAACACCTGCAACATTTGGTAACAGAAGCATTACATGAAGATGTAGGCGATGGCGACCACAGCACATTATGCTGCATACCACCCACAAAAAGAGGAAAGGCTGTTTTGAAAATAAAACAAAATGGCATATTAGCAGGTATGGCCGTGGCCAAAAAAATATTTGAAATGGTGGAGCCTTCGGCAGAAATGAAGGTGTATATGAAAGATGGCGATACCATGCATTATGGCGATGTGGCTTTTGATGTGGAATCCAGCATCCATACCATTTTAACCTGCGAAAGATTGGTGCTGAATACCATGCAGCGGATGAGTGGCATTGCCACACTTACCAAAACTTATGTAGATAAACTGGCGGGTTATAAAACTAAAATATTGGATACCAGAAAGACTACACCCAACTTTAGATTATTGGAAAAAGCAGCGGTAAAAATTGGGGGTGCTTATAACCACCGCTTTGCTTTGTACGATATGATTATGCTAAAAGATAACCACATTGATTATTGTGGCGGTATAGAAAAGGCTATTGAAAAAGCTTATGAATATGTACAAACAAAAAAGCCCCATTTAAAAATAGAAGTGGAAACCCGCAGCCTTGCAGATGTAGAAAAAGTAATGGCCATGGGGCAGGGGAAAGTGTTTCGCATTATGCTGGATAATTTTACGCCAGAGCAAATAACAACAGCCGTTGCTATCATCGGCGAAACCTTTGAAACCGAGGCTAGTGGCGGCATTAACCTCGATACTATACAGGCATTTGCAGCTACAGGTGTAGATTATGTAAGTGTAGGTGCACTAATACACCAGGCTAAAAGTTTGGATTTAAGTTTAAAGGCGGTAATGTAAAATGGCAATTCATTTTAAATAAATAACCCATGGCAAAAAATAAAATCAACATCTTATCTGCTCTTGTTTTTTCTACCGACCCCAATTTTAAATTGGAGCAGGAAGCGGAACAAACAATAGAAACCGCAGCACCTGCCCAGCAATTATTAAAGGTTAAACTGGAAACAAAACACCGTGCCGGTAAAGCTGTAACATTAGTAACAGGTTTTGCCGGCACGGATGAAGACATAGAAGACCTTGGTAAAAAACTAAAAACCTATTGTGGCACCGGTGGCTCGGTAAAAGACGGCGAAATAATAGTACAAGGCGACCACAGGGATAAAGTAATGGTTTGGCTTGCCAAAAATGGTTATGCTAAAACCAAGCGATTGTAAATACAGGTTAAGTAATTGTATAAAATTCAACCAAGACTTCGTCTGCTTACAATTCCGCCATTTTCTATTGTCCATTTTCCCATTATCCACTAAAAATTATCCTTTTGTAAAAACCCATTTCATCATCTGCTTCCAGGTTCCTTTTTTGCCATACATTAAAATGCCGGTGCGGTATATTTTCCCGGCCATCCAGCCGGTACCTAAGAAACCACCCACAAGCATGGCCATAGATAATAATATTTGCCACATAGGTGGGTCGCTTGGTATGCGGGCCATCATAACAATAGGGCTGGTAAATGGTATAATACTGCCCCAAAATGCCATGGAGCTATTTGGATTTTGAATAGCTCCCTGCATTATGATAAAACCAAAAACGATAGGCATGGTTATTGGCAGCATTAACGATTGTGCCTCTTGTGGGTCTTCGTTTACCATACAACCTACCGAGGCAAACAGGGCTGCATAAAACAGATAGCCACCAAGGAAATAGAATAAAAAATACAGGATAATTTTTGCCCAGGGAAGCGTACCCATGGTTTGCTGAAAATCATATATTTTTTGAGCCTGATCGCTTGCTAGGGTCATGCTGCTTAAACCACCAGGCATGGTATTACTTTGCTGCATTGCTTGCACCTCCTGCATTAGATTGTCGGGTATAAATAAAGTGGCAGCAAAAGCTAACCCGCCAATTAAAATCATCCATAATAAAAACTGTGTAAGACCCACGGCGCCAATGCCTACAATTTTTCCCATCATTAATTGAAAGGGCTTTATGCTACTTACCACCACTTCGGCTATTCGGTTTGTTTTTTCTTCCATTACGCCACGCATTACGGCTGCTCCATAAATAAACATCATTAAGTATATAAGCATACCACTACCAAAACCAATACCATAAGAAAGCCCCGAACTGATTTTTTTCGATTGTTCACCACTTTCGGTTAATTCGTTTACATCGGCTTTAGGTGCCTGTTTACGTAAGCTATCTATTCTGGCACTCGATACGCCGTTTAGCAATAGTATTTTTTTATCAATGGCTTCTTCTATTTTGTCTTCTACACTGCCTCTGGCACTTAAGCCTAACTGCTTTGGCGAACGGATGTCGTATTTAAGATTAGAAACGCCATCCCATTTTGGCACAATAAGTAAATCTGTATAACCCTTTGCTTTGTAATTACTGGTATCCACCCCTTCCGGAAATTCAAAACTGATATCTTTATTTCCCTTTAAAACATCTTTAAAATAACCATTAGGATCGCTTACAGCAATCTTGTGGCTTTCCTTTGTTTTCATAGACAAATATGTGCCGCCTACGAAAAACACAACTAATACAATCGGTAGTAAAAATGTAGAAATAAGAAACATCTTATTTCTAACACGGGTGCTGTATTCTCTTTTTATAACGAGCCATATTTTATTCATGATAATAAGTTTATTGGTGATTAGCTACTAGAGATTTGGAATTGAGGATTGGGAATTGGTGGCTTATTACGATTCTACTAATTGCAAACCACCAATCCCTAACCCCTAGTCCCTAACCTCTTCCTTCTGAAACTGTCTTGTGGTAGGCGTGCCTTCTACCAGATTTATAAAAATATCGTTTAGGCTCGGTAGCACTTCGTTAAATGAGTTAATGCTAACGTTGTGGCGGATAAAGTGGTTGAGTACATCGTTGGTAGTGGTGCCATCCGCCAGTTTTAAAAATACTTCTTCGGGACTGTGTTCTACCACGGTAAAAATTGGAGTAAGCATTTGTTCGGGTAATGTATTGGCACCGAGTTTAAAAAGGTTCTCTTTAAAATCCTGTTTGATTTGTTTGACCGTTCCGTCTAATATTTTTTGGCCTTTATTTACCAGTATAATCTGGCTGCAAATTTCTTCTACCTGTTCCATACGATGGGTACTAAAAACGATGGTGCTGCCTTGCTTGGCCAGGTTAAATATTTCGTCTTTTATCAGGTTGGCATTTACAGGGTCTAGGCCGCTGAAAGGCTCATCCAGTATAATAAGTTTGGGATTGTGTAGTACTGTAATTACAAACTGCAACTTCTGGCTCATACCCTTGCTTAGGTCTTCTACTTTCTTATTCCACCAGCTTTGCATTTCCAGTTTTACAAACCATTTTTTAATGCTCTCCATCGCATCGTTTTTACTCATGCCTTTAAGCTGAGCCAGGTACATGGCCTGTTCGCCAATCTTCATTTTTTTGTAAAGGCCCCGCTCTTCGGGCATGTAGCCAATGCCAATGATATCGTTTAGCGGATCAAACTTGCGGCCATTAAATTGTATGTCGCCGCTATCGGGGTAAAAAATGCCGGTAATCATCCGGATCAAAGTGGTTTTGCCGGCACCATTAGGACCAAGCAATCCAAAAATGCTGCCTTGCTCTATATTAAAACTGATATCGTCCACCGCTTTTTGTGTGGCAAAATATTTTTTAAGATGCGATACTTCTAAAATGTTGCTCATTGTATACCGTAGTGTTTTGGTAAAAATAATATAGTTAGCGGTGTTGGAAATTATTTTTGATGAGAGGTGCAATCTCTATTCTAATTGAATAGGAAAAACGTTTGCTAAATGGTTATCCAATTCCCAATTTCCCCGCCACCATTACCGCCACCCTTTCCCCATCTATAGCTGCACTTACGATGCCCCCGGCATAGCCTGCACCTTCGCCACATGGATACAGGTTATGTATTTGCGGATGCTGCAACGTATCAGCATTACGGGGAATACGTACCGGTGATGAAGTACGACTTTCTGTAGCTACAACCACAGCATTATTGGTAAGGTAGCCACGCATTTTTTTACCAAAAGCCTTAAAGCCTTCCTGCAAAGCGTGGAGGATAAATGGCGGCAGCACCGTTCTTAAATCTGCCGAAGCAAGGCCGGGCAGGTAAGAGCAAGCCGGCAACGAAGCGGAAGTTTTTCCATTCACAAAATCCACCATGCGTGTAGCCGGTGCCACAAACTTTCCGCCACCAGCCTCAAATGAAGCCATTTCTACCATGCTTTGAAAATGCATCATGAGTAATGGTGAAGCCTCCGCACCTGAACCTTGAACCTTGGAACTTGAACCCTGAACCCTGAACCTTGAAACTTCTTTAAATGCATCTGCCAGTTCCACCTGCACCACCATGCCACTATTTGCATAAGGATTATTTCTCTTGGATGGGCTCCAGCCATTTACTACCAATTCGCCGGGGTTAGTAGCAGCCGGGGCTATAATGCCACCCGGACACATGCAAAAAGAAAATACGCCACGGGCTTCCACCTGCTGCACCAAACTGTAAGATGCAGGTGGTAATTCAGGTGGTCTTATTCCTCCCCCACCGGGGGAGGTTAGGAGGGGGCTACAATTGTATTGCACCGTATCTATAATACTTTGTGGATGCTCAATCCGCACACCCAATGCAAATGGCTTGGCTTCTATCAGAATATTTTTGGCATGTAGCATTTCAAAAATATCTCTGGCGGAATGGCCGGTGGCCAGTATTACCGCATCACCTTTAATCGTATCACCATCTGCTGTTTTTACAGCGGTTATGGTTTCTTTTTCCAGCACCAGATCGGTCACTTTTTTTTCAAAAAGAAATACACCGCCACTGCCGGTAATTTGCTGCCGCATGGCGGTAATAATTTGTGGTAATTTATTGGTGCCAATATGGGGATGTGCTTCATACAGCACATTTTCTTCGGCTCCAAAATGATAAAGTATTTGTAGAATGCGATCTATATTTCCACGCTTGGTGCTGCGGGTATAGAGTTTGCCATCACTGTAGGTTCCGGCACCGCCTTCGCCAAAGCAGTAGTTGCTTTCGGGGTTTATTTCGCCTAGTTTATTGAGTGCTGCAAGGTCTCTTCGCCTTGCCCTTACATCTTTACCTCTTTCTAAAATGATGGGTTGGATGCCTAGCTCAATTAGCTGTAAAGCTGCAAATAAACCTGCCGGTCCGGCACCAATAATAATAACCCGGCTCCTGGCATTGGCTACATCTTTATAAAAGATTACTGCATGTTCCCGATTGCTGAAAGGCTCACCTATGAAGGCTTTCAGCGTAAGGTTTATCCAAACTGTACGGCTACGGGCATCCATACTTTGCTTAATAATATAGTAACCGGTAATATTTTCGCTGGCTACTGCTTCCGATTGTGCTATGGCTTTCTTTATAGCCGCATCATCAGTTGCTTCCGAAGGCAGCAGGCGTAGCGTAATGTTTTTTATCATTAAAAAGTATTTAGTACAAAGTATTTAGTACAAAGACACCACTCCAAAATTGTAAAACGATTACACTGGTATCCAATTTGAAAAGAATACAGCACTATTTGTTTCAGTCTTTGTACTAAATACTAAAATATCTATACTTGGTTCTTAAAAAGGTAAATCGTCTGGCGCTTCTGTTGGTATATAATCCGGAGGTATTTGTGATTGGTTTACAGCTGTTTGCATCATATTGGCACTTTCCATCCGCCAGGCATCCAGATTTGTAAAATAACTCGTTTTGCCGTCACGTTCACTTTTATTGCCCCTTAAATTAAAATGCACTTTTACTTCTTCGCCCAAGCTATATTTAGATAGCAGTTCAGTTTTGTCTTGTGTTAACTGTAGTTTAATGAAACTAGTACTTGTGCGTCCCCCAATTTCTTCAACTTTTTCAATAACAAACTCTCTTTTTTTAAAAGTGGCAGTTGCTTGTATGGTATCCATTACCGCTACTAATTTTCCGGTTACTTCGTAATTCATGTTAAGATATTTTAGCCAAATCTATCAGCAATTTTTTAGTTTCTAATTTTTTCTTTGCATTCTTTATTGGTAAGTAAATCAATGTACCTTACCATTGTTGTTTCTCCCCCGTTTATGAAAAAATTTATCGCTTTTCTCCCCCTTGTCTTGCTGTTTGCAGCTTGTTCGCCAAAAGTGTATGTGGCCGATAAGCTTACTTATAAAAGCTATGCTATAAAGCAGGAATCAAAAAAAAATCCAGCTATCGTAAAAATGCTACAACCATATAGCGACAGTGTAAACTCTACTATGAATGGCATCATTGGCACCACATCTACCGCTTTGGATAAAGGTGGTGTAAATGGAAGTCTTGGTATTTTTATTACAGATGCAATGCTATCTGCTGCCACAAAGCAGTATGATAGAAATGTAGATGGTGCGTTTGTAAATAATGGTGGCATAAGATTAACGCAAATAACTGCCGGGGCTATAACAACTGGCAAAATTTTTGAACTCATGCCCTTTGACAACCTGCTTATTCTACAGGAAATGACAGGCACTCAACTACAGGGGTTCTTAGATCATATCAGTGCAAGGGGCGGATTTCCTACAGCAGGCATTACTTATGGCATTCAAAATAAAAAGGCAGTGAATGTGATTATAAACGGCAAGCCAATTAATATGGCCACAACATATACCATTGCCAACAGCGATTATATAGCCAATGGCGGCGACGATTGTAATATGCTTAAAGCTTTGCCCCAAATAAGTAACGGCTATTTGATAAGAAATGCTTTGATAGATTATTTAAAAGAACAAACTGCAGCCGGAAAAACCATAAAAGCAAGTGAGGTAGAAAGGGTTAAGAAAATGGATTGATATTGTTAAGTGCGAAGGTTTTTTATTGTTAGCCTGCCCCACTCCTTTTTTTATTATTTAGCAAAGTATAATGATTAACAATACCATCAAGGTGTTAACTGTTAAAACTTAAAAAAATATTTTGTACATGGACCGCAGAAAATTTATTAGGAATACAGCCTTTACAGGCGGGGCTTTATTAACATCGGGTTTGCTGCCAGCAGCGGTATATGCAGCCACTAAAGAAACACGTTTGGTAATACTACATACCAATGATGTGCATAGCCGTTTGGAACCATTTCCTATGGATGGCGGCCGCAACCAAGGGCTTGGTGGCGTGGCAGCCCGGGCAGAATTAATACAGACTATTCGTAATGAAGAAGAGCATGTATTGCTATTGGATGCTGGCGATATTTTTCAGGGCACTCCTTACTTTAACATATACAAGGGAGAGCCCGAAATAAAAGCCATGGCCGCCATGAATTATGATGCCTGCACCATTGGCAACCACGACTTTGATGCCGGGCTGGACAATTTGGCCACACAACTAAAACATGCAAACTTCCCCGTAATAATTTGTAATTACAACTTTGAGAATACACCCATGGAAGGCAACTACATGCCTTATAAAATTTTTAAAAAAGGCAGGCTTAAAATAGGCGTAACCGGCGTTGGTATTGAGATGCAGGGCCTGGTACCCGATTCTTTATTTGGCAATACAAAATATCTGGACCCTATACAAAAAGCCAACGAAACCGCAGCCTTACTTAAGCAAAAAGAAAAATGCGATATGGTAATATGCCTAAGCCACCTCGGCTATAAGTACAAGGAAGAAAACAAGGTAAGTGATGTAATACTGGCAAAAGAAAGTAAAAATATAGACCTGATAATAGGCGGACACACACATACTTTTATGGATAAGCCAGATGTGTATAAAAATAAATTGGGCAATGATGTAATTGTAAATCAGGTAGGTTTTGGGGGCATTAATTTGGGTAGGCTCGATTTTAATTTTTCGGGTGTGGAAAAGAAAAATCTTGCAAAGTCCCATACTGTTGTGGTTGTGGGAAAAACAAACAACTAAAAAATTTTTTTTTCAACAAAACATTTTGATATTCGCCCTCTTACCCCAAAAAAGAAACAGGTGTTAACAACAGCCTTTTTTTTGAGCATTTACAGGAAAAATTTTACTCAACATATTAATTGCACACCCCCGAATGAATAAAACTTTCGAAATAGTTTGGCAGAATTGTCTAAACATAATTAAGGATATAGTGGAGTGGCAACACTACCGCACTTGGTTTGAACCTATTAAACCAGTATCTATTAAAAATAAGGTGCTTACAATACAGGTTCCAAGCCAATTTTTCTTTGAGTATATAGAAGAGCACTACATAAATTTAATAGCTAAAACCCTAAAAAGGGAATTAGGTAAAGAAGCAAGATTAGAATACCGCATATTAGTGGATAGTGGTAACGCCATGTACCCACAACAAACAATGGATGTACCAAGTAACGAAATAAAAATGCACAATAATAACGAAGCTGATTTTCCATTGCTGATTAATAATCCGGTGCGTAATCCTTTTGTTATACCCGGATTGAAAAAAATGCAGATTGATGCGCAACTGAACCCGAATTACACTTTTGAATCATACATAGAAGGCGACTGTAACCGTGTGGCACGCCGTGCCGGCAAAACGGTAGCCGATAAGCCTGGCAATAATTCTTTTAACCCGTTGGTAATTTATGGTGGAGTAGGTCTTGGCAAAACACATCTTGGTCAGGCCATTGGTAACGAAGTAAAAAAGCACCATCCTAATAAACTGGTACTGTATGTAAGCAGCGAAAAATTCATCAACCAGTTTCAGGATCATAGCCGCAACGGCGCCATCAACGATTTCATCCATTTCTATCAGTTGATAGACGTACTGATTATAGATGATGTACAGTTTTTTAGCCGTGCCGAAAAAACACAAGATGCCTTCTTCGCCATTTTTAACCACCTGCACCAAAGTGGTAAGCAGTTGGTACTTAGCAGCGATAAAGCACCTAAAGATTTGGACGGTTTACAGGAACGTTTGCTGAGCCGTTTTCGTTGGGGACTGAGTGCCGACCTTACCATGCCCGACTACGAAACCCGTATAGAAATACTGGAACGTAAGATGAAGAACGACGGGCTAGAAATGCCAAAGGAAGTGGTAAAATACCTTGCATATAATATTAATTCAAATATCCGTGAACTGGAAGGCGCTTTGATTTCTCTACTTGCTCAGTCATCGCTTAATAAAAGAGAAATAGATTTGGAACTGGCCAAGAAAGTGCTCCGCAATTTTATAAAAACAAGCAGCAAAGAAATCACCATCGACACCATTCAAAAAATGGTGTGCGATTATTTTGATGTGCCTTATGATAAACTGCTGCAAAAAACTCGTAAACGTGAAATCGTTCAAGCCCGGCAGATAACCATGTTCTTGGCAAAGGCTTTTACCAAGAATTCTTTAAAAACTATTGGTGAGCATTTTGGAGGACGCGACCACACCACAGTAATTCACAGTTGCCAAACAGTAAAAGACCTAATGGATACCGATACAATCTTTAAAGAAAACGTGATGGAGCTGCAACAGAAAGTACAGTTGGCAGCTTTGTAAAAAATGGTATTCTTCTAACAATATTTATATCCCAAACCCTTTTAGGTTTGGGATATTTTTTTCGGTGGTACATTACAAAGAGTGTTCTGTTATTTTCTATGTATAAATGCTGTTACAGAATAAGAATCAGCAGTAAAATGATAATGATGATAGCGCCTACTGAAAGATACACGCCTTGTGCAGCCTTGGATTCTTTCTTCAGGTCTTTTAATTCGCTAAGGAGTTCCTCTCGGTCTTCGCTGGTAAGTTCCGATTTGTCCATGTCTCTTATTTCTTCAGCCCTTTCTTTAATTTCTTCTTTACGAACCTGCTTTTGCTATTCGGTCATAGCGGCAAATTTTTCTTTCAGTTGTTCATTTTTAGATGCCTGAACGGTAAGAGTTGTTGCAGTAAGCATAATGGCAAATACTGGTAAAAATAATTTGAATTTCATGTGCTTTGATTTCAGAACTCCTTACCCCGTGAACTGAAACCGCTTGTTATTCGCAATCTAAATACCTGATAGTAGCAATCAGTTGAACGGAGTCCCGTAATGCTACGGGATTTACAACGTTCGCCAATGTCGCTCCATCAGGG
>JAYUOV010000173.1:0-36936 GCA_043760535.1 Chitinophagaceae bacterium | reverse complement strand
CTACGGGATTTACAACGTTCGCCAATGTCGCTCCATCAGGGCACGGCTTTCGCTGGGTTCCACCGAAATAATCCACCGATATTCATTGGGGCAGGCGGGGCAGGCAAAAAAAGAAAAACTATGCAATCAAAACTGCGAGTGGTAAGGAGTTCTGATTGTTCCTTTGTCTTTACTTATTTGTATCGGAGACCGTTTTTGTGGCGTCCCTTATATTTTCTAAATGAATACATAATCCATTTTAAAATAGACGCTGCTTCAACTAAAGCGCTGTACACTTTTTTTGTACGTTCTAAATCAACGGTGGGCGAAATATCAATATATCTGCGATCTCCATTTGGTTATATAAGAGCATTTTTTGGCAAGATGGATGGAGCGGTTATCAAGTATCCTTTTTTTTGTAATAAAAAAGGGTCTTCCTGAAAGTCTACAATCTGCATCTGTAGTGTGTTTTGTGGAAAACGGATATAAAAAAGCTCCACTTTGTCACAAAAAGTGCTCAAAGTGAGGCGGCATTAATATTGAATACCGATGGTACATTTACTATTTCCGCACCAACAATTATTGCACGATCGATTTTTACAAACAGATTTAGGGCAATTGTATTTATCGATGCCTTTTGACCAATTGGCTGTTACTATACCTGCACCAAAGCAAAACTTGAGCGGCCGTGGCTGTAAACCCTCGTTGGATGTAAAAGGCGGCATTGCCCTGCAGTTTTTAAAGCACTTTATGTGCGTAATCGATGAGTTGCTCATCCAGCGTTTAAATACCTATTGGAGCCTGCGGTATTTTTGTGGCGTCCGTTTAAAGCAGCCGAAGCCATAAGAGACGCCGACCTGCCCAGCCGCTGGCGTAATTATATTGGCTGCTATCTGGATATAGATGCCATGCAAAAAGTGCTTGTTATTCTTTGGTATGATGACTGCCAATGCATACTTCCTTACCAACCAAAGGCAGCTAGCAGTAGAATAAAAGCTCACAAAATGGTGAGTTCAGAATGCTACTGTTCATCCTCAAAAAATAATAGCCGCAATAGTACAACCAACCCATTTTGGCACAACAAAAGGCAAAAGAGAATTAGCTCCACTCAGATTAGACCGCGGAATTTTGAGAATTTTTTTTTTATTGGAATTTACAGGAACACCCAAAAAACACGAAACAAATTCGGATGACTTTATTAGGATAGGATATATTTTTTGCTTGAGATAAAGCGTATTGTGTGTAAAACAAGAAAGTCACATAAATTAACTCAAAGTCTGGTACCCATTAATGGATTAGCTCCCCTGCTTTCATCGCTGATAAGGCCAGATTTTCCAAATACGACAGTTGAATGGTGAATGGTCCAGTCTTTGGCATGATACATTTTTTGTGCAGTCACCCTGCCTGGCACCCGAAAATTATCGGTAAAGTATATCAACGGAATGGCTTTTTAACCCAGATTACTAACTTCTGCCTACCAGTAATTCATTTGCTGGTTAATATGCTTATGATAATCCGAATTCGGTCGAACATCATACAGGTTATATATGCCCTGCAGATTGGCTGGCAATATTCCGGGTTTATGGAATTGATATACTAACAAATACCATCCGCATCGAGAATATAATGCAAATAATTGAGGGTCGCTATTACCTTTTCTCAAAAAATCCTGACTTGCATTAGTAGGTAAACCAGATAAATCCAGCTCACCTAATTATAAACTAACTCTGCAAAACATCATTGCCCCGAGGCGGCCGGGGTTTTATACCCAAGTTTTAAGGAATTATTTTCCTGTGCATTCATTACACTAACAAGGCATAAAAGCAGTGCAATAAGTGTTATTTTCTTCACACTATCATTTAAATTCAGGCACCCGCAACCGTTGAGAGAAATACTATTTTACTTCTTTAGTATTTAAAATACTTAAAAACTAGACCTGGCTGACAAACAGACCGGGAGAATCCGGTATAATTTAAAAGTCACAACAGGCACACATTGTAATATTGATTATCAAACGAATAATATAGATAATCCTACGATACATTTTAACAAAATTTCAAAAATAAAAACTACCTTTAAAATAACGCAAAGCTGATAATTTAACTTTTTTCTTACATTTCGATTACACTACTAGGATGCATTTACTAAAAATCAAAGATGGATTTTCCGGGGAATTACAGATCAATATTCCAAGAGAGGTGGTAGTTAACCAATTAAGAAGACAAGTGTTCCTGAACAATTTATTTATTACCCATATTGGATTTTTCCCAAAAGCAAAATTTCATTACCGCGAACGCACCTTCGGCTGTGCAGATAATATTCTAATATACTGTGTAGAAGGGAAGGGGCATTACCAGACCGATAAGGACAGTTATCTCTTGCATTCCAATCAATTTTTTATTTTACCGTCAGGAAAATTTCATATTTTTCAGGCAGATCTTCGTGACCCATGGAGTATTTATTGGATTCATTTTAGCGGCAATATGCTAAAATCATTAAACAAATGGATGAATATCGATGAGTTCAGTAAGCCTACCAATATTGTCCATGACACAAAAATAATTGATCAATGGGCAGATATGTATTATGCCCTCGAAGCAGGATTAACAGATAATAATTTAGCATTTGCAAACCTTTGCCTCTACCGTTTTCTTACTTTTTTTCTTTGCCAGCCAAATCAAAAAACTTATAAAATTAAAGAAAATCCGATTGAAGAGTCAATTGCATATATGAAATCTAATATTGATAAATTGCTATCAGTGGAAGACCTTGCAACACAAATAAATTATTCAAGTTCACATTTCGCATCAATTTTTAAAAACAAGACCAGCGTCTCACCGATTGAGTATTTCATTAAATTAAAGGTTCGTTACGCCTGTCAGTTATTGAGTCAGACAGATCTCAGGATTAGTGAAGTTGCAGGTAAATTAGGCTATGAAGACTCATTTTATTTTTCCAGACTTTTTAAAAAAACAACAGGTAAATCACCAAAGGATTACAGGCAGTCAGTTATAAACGCAATCAAATAGATTTGTATAAAAGCGTAATCGGTATTTTAAACGATATAATACCAATTGAAGCTCGTTATAATTTAAAAATTGTGCTTTAATTCCATGTTTTCCGGGTATAAAATGAAATTTATAAATGGGGATAAATTGTTTTGTTATGGCTAAATACTCAAGTATGGGTGCTGCAAAACCCAATGTTTAAGAGTCTTTAAAGATTATTTTATTAAATTACATATATGTTTACCAACCTTAAACCTGAAATCGTTGAGTTTCATCCCAAAAATCTACTTGAAAAAGTAATTTTATTATAGACAACAGATTACGTACGTTCAAGTAATAAATGCAACTTTTTAGGTTGTTAATTTTCATAATAGTACAACTAAATAACCGCTAAGCCCAATCCACCATCACCCCCAGCACATGGTTCATAAGGGGCAGATTGGCAACTTATGCCTGACTGTTTAACTCATGTTCAATGAGTAAGAAAGTTGCATTTCTTACGTGAATTTGGATATTTTAGAATAACTTTTTCGATTCAATGTGTATTTATATCTATTTTATATAATTATTTACTATACATTAAAATAAATACTATACTTTTTTAATTTTTCGCTTTAAGTATTCCTAAAGATTGTAAAAAAATATCAGCTTCTATCAATGTTATATCTAAATAAGGTTGATTATTGAAAAAACCATGTTCTTGATCTTGATACAAAACCAAATCACATCTGCCTTTATTTTGTTCTACCAATTGCTTATATTTTTCTGCAGTAACTACTGGCAATACCTTATCCTTTGTACCTACCATTATAATACAAGGTGGGTGAGAAAGTGCTATATTTTCTATTGGAGAAATTTCCATATATCTACCGTTCATTGATTTATACCCATATCCATTCGGTCCGGTATCTAAAACAGGATTGAAGAGAATTAGTGCGAATGGTTTTACATTATTGGCTTGCCAAAAACAATTAGTCGTTGCTAAATGACCTCCAGACGACCCCCCACCTACAATAATTTTTTTAACATCAATATTCATTTTCTTACTGTTCGTAACTACAAAAGCAAATGCATCATGTGCATCTTCTGTTGCATCAAAAGGCGTAGTATTATTTCTACTTCTCACTCTATATTCAACAGAAAAAACGATCAGACCTCTTGCGGCAAAATAATTGGCCTGCTTATGAAACGCTATATAGCTTCCGCTGCTCCAACCCCCACCATGATAAAATATAATGCAACTATATTGCTTTTTAGAATCAAAATTAGGGGGGACATATTTATGCAAATACAAGTTGGTTTGGTTAACCGTTTTATATAAGATAGAATCAGAAAAATGATTAATGTCATTTTGTGCTAAAGACTCCAGGCTAAAAAGCATTACTAAAAGAATAATGGAAATTTTTTTTAATCGCATTTTATAAACTGGTATTAAGGTTAGATAATTGATAGCCTATTCTTTGTGCCTTTATTATAATATTATCTCCTGCATTTAACTTAATGCTACCATTAAGATACACCTTCCAAACATTATCGACACCCATTTTGCTTTTTTCATTTTTTGGTGTAAATATGTAACTAATAGATGCACCCTCCGTTGCACACTGAATAATGTAGCCATCTTTTACCTTTATCAGTTCTGGCTTTGCAGTTGTAGGTGCCACTTTTTCATTGTCCCACATTTGAGTTCTTAAGTCAATTTCTGGTATAGCATTTTTATCTCCTACCTCATCCATCCATTTGTTATAAGTTTTTTTTAGTGCTGCTAATTTATTTTTATAAGCAGGTATATTAGCTAAATTGTTCAACTCATAAGGGTCTTTTTCAGTATCATACAATTCTTCAACGCTAACTTTTGGTTTAAACCAACGCATAACAATTGAGCTTAGTTTCCCCTGGTCACGTAGTTCAATCATCTTCTTCATCATTGGTATTTGCAAACGATAGCCAACATTTTGATAGTATGGCTTTTCTGGCATGTAGTTATGCAGGTATTGGTAACGGCCATCAAAAACGGTTCGTACCCTATCAACGTGCTCATCCATCCTATCTCTTGAAGCAAAAATGTATTTGCGCTTTGGCTTTTTTTGAAATCCTACAAATGCCTGCCCATGCATGTACTTTGGAATAGGTACGCTTGCTAAAGAAAGTACTGTTGGGCCAAAGTCAATACCACTTATCATTTGATTATCTTCATTGTTAGCATTAATTTGATTAAAGTATTTTATAATAAGAGGTATATGCAAACCCCTATTTGTTATTTCCCTTTTTACGTATGGCAACCCATCCCCGTGGTCGCTATAAAAAAATATTATAGTACTGTTATACAAACCAGAGTCTTTGAGCTCTTTAATTAAAATACCAGCTTGCTTATCCATTTCTATTACATTAGATAATTGTCTTGCGATAGCAATTCTTGCTTCCGGAATGTCTGGATAATAAGGTGGAATTTTTACTTTAGAAGTATCGACTAATAATGGCTCTTTATCCCGTAACCATAACCTCGATTCGTGTGTAATTTCCAAATTAAATATAGCAAAAAAGGGAGACTCTTTTGGTCTGTTTTTCCAATGTGCTTTTTTGCTACTTTCATCCCATACAGTTACCGGGGCTTCAAACTGATAATCCTGCTTATAATTATTAGTGCAGTAATAACCTGCACTCCTCAAATATTCAGGAAAGCACTTTACATAAGGTGGTGGAACAATAGAATAGCTTGAAAATGGCAACCCCTTTAATGATTCATTATCTTTTGCACCAGGTTCATAATTACGCATATTACCACCACCTATACTGATGGGATACATGGCGGTAATTATACTATTTCTACTTGGCGCACAAACACCTGCGCATGTATAAGCATTTGTGTACATAACACCATCTTTTGCCAAAGCATCTAAATTAGGTGTTTGAATCACGGTTTCTCCAAAACAGCTGAGATGTGGACTCATATCTTCGCAAACAATCCAAAGAATGTTAGGCCGTGCAAACTTAGTGGCTGTATTTATTTTTTTTTGAGCATTTGCTGCATAACATATAAGCAATAAAAAAAAACAATTTGTAATTAAAGGTATTTTCTTTTTCATTATTAAACTCTAAATACTAACACATTTGGTAAATCTTCTCTTCTAGTACCTTACGCATAAGTAAATTTTAAGAACGTTCGCAATATAATTCTTGAATTTAAATACTAAGGTTTCTATGCAAAACTAAAAAACCAACCAAATACCCCTACAATATCTGCTGGTGTTACCTTAATCCTAATGTTATATAAACATAATCTTGTTAATTTAAACGCCAATTAATGCCTAAAAAACATATATTAAGTTTCTTATTTTGCATTAATCAAAACTTGTTGTTCCAAATAATAAGCATGCAGCTTTTCTGTAAGTGCTTTAATTACTTGTTTCATTGCTGGCTCTGCTGCTATGTTCTTTGTTTCTAAAGGATCATTAATATAATCATACAGCTCTAAAGCTTTAACTTGGCTTTCGTTGTATGGTTTAGCAGTAGTAAAAATCCCACTCATCCATTCGGTTAATCTATATTGTTTATTACGTAACGAATAGCCCATAATTCCTCGTGTACTACCATCAAATCCACGTGGGTATTGACTAATTGCAAATTCATTGGTTACTACACTATTATTTTTTAATGCAGGCACCAAGCTTATTCCATCAATGCTATCTACCAATTTTAGATTTGCCAATTCACAAATTGTTGGATAGATATCTATTAATTCTGTAACACCTGTGTTTCTTAATCCTTTTGTAATTCCTGGCGCCCTTATAATCAATGGCACTTTAGTAGCTTGTTCGAAATTACTGTGTTTACACCATTGTTTATGGTCTCCCAAATGCCATCCATGATCTCCTATTAACACCACTATAGTGTTTTTATCAAGACCGGTCTTTTTCAATGCTTGCATCAGTTTTCCAATTTGAGCATCGATGTAAGAAACACAAGCATAGTAACCATGTACTAACTCTTGTTGCTTTTCATCAGTCAACAATAAATAATTGCCTTTTTCATTCAAAGGATTCAAATCCGTTGAATAGTTTCTTAATTCGCCGGCACTATGGTAAGCAAAGTCAGGACTGTTACTTGCTTTCTCTTTAAAAGCGGCGATTTGTATTTTACTCCTATCATATAAATCCCAATATTTCTTTGGGGCTACAAAAGGCAAGTGTGGTTTTTTAAACCCCACAGCCATAAAGAAAGGCTGTTTAGATTTATTTAATTTTAATATTTGTTCCACTGCATAATCAGCCATTGCACCATCCAAGTATGCATTGTCCGGCACATCAATACTTTCAGTAGGGTAGCGAAATTGTTGGTATTTAACTGAGGCAATAATATCTGAATCATTTTTTCCATTATCCCTTTCAGATTTTAAAAACTCTTTCATTATTGGTGAATGATATATGCCAAGAGCTATGTCTTTATAGCCTTTTGCCAAAGTAAATGAATGCTTAAATGGCACACTCCAGCTTATTTCATCACCACCTTTATCCACACTACTCAGGTCAAAGACTTTTCCCATACCTATTGAAGTGTAGCCATTTTGTTTAAATTTTTGAGGCAACGTTACGATATCAGGATGAACATTACGTAGCTTCACTTTAAAGTCCCATATCTGCGTTCTATCAGGTCTTAAACCTGTTAACACACTAGCTCTTGAGGGAGCACAAAGTGCTTGTTGGCAGTAGGTATTTTCAAATAGTGTAGCACTTTTTGCCAATGCATTTATATTAGGTGATTTAACTGCCGTTGAGCCGTAACAACCCAACTCAGGTTTAAGATCATCTACAACAATAAATAGCACATTTGGCTTTGCGTTTTGTACTTTTTGGCTAGTTCCAGTATAGGCAATAGCCATAAAAATACTTAAAAATAAACCTGTTTTTTTTAGTTTGAAAAACTTGGCTGTAATCATTTTCAAGTTGAATATATTTTTTAGTATTTAGAAGAGCTTTACTATACTAAGTTAGCTAATCCCCATTTACTTTTATTTATAAAATTACATCATATTTACTGTTACTCAAGTACCTCCAAATACTACTTAAGCATATTATCGTGGTGTAATATTTTAAATTTATTTCAATTGAGATATTACTTTTTTATTTTTTTTCTCCTCAATAAAGCTTCCAAATAATAGTAATCTGCATAATTAATTGGCACGTCTACCTCACTTGTAACAGGCATATTACCGGTACTGTGCATCAAAATAAAACCTTTGTTTTTACCAATGTTAGAACGATAATTATTAGTTAAGCTTATTAAGATTTTATTAGCAAAAGCCCGATAGTTTTTAGCTTGTTTACTATAAGCAGCAAGCTCATACAATGCAGATGCGGTAACAGCTGCAGCAGAAGCGTCTCGTGGTTGAGTGTCTTTACTTGGCGCATTGAAATCCCAAAAAGGAATAGCATCTTCAGGAAGATTGGGATTTGCAATAATATATTGGGCAATGTTCTCTGCCTGTTTTAAATACTTTACATCCTTTGTAAAACGATAACATAAGGTATAACCATACAAGCCCCAAGCCTGCCCTCTTGCCCATGATGAAGAATCTGCAAAACCCTGTACAGTTTGCTTGCCTCTTGCAAAACCAGTAATGGTATCGTAGTCCACCAAATGATAAGAAGAATTATCGCTTCTAAAATGATTTTTTAAAGTGGTATTCGCATGTGTAAGTGCTATGTTGTAGTAGGTAGAATCACCAGATAATTGTGTAGCTGCAAACAATAATTCAAGATTCATCATATTATCTACGATAACAGGATACTGCCAATTTCGCCTTATAAAATCCCACGATTTTATAGCACCAACTTTTTTATTAAAACGCTTAACAAGTGTTTTAGCTGATTGAATAATTACTTCTTTGTAAGATTGATTATTGGTTAGCCTGTAACCTTGCCCATAGCTGCAGTATATTTTGAATCCTATGTCATGGTCATTTACGTTGAATTGCTCTTTATCTAATAATAGGGTAAAACTATCAGCTTTATTTTTCCAATAACTGTCCTTGGTAAATTCATAGAGAAACCATAATTGTCCAGGGAAAAACCCAGATGTCCAGTCTTTAGATGATATTAATTTTAACTTACCATATTCATAAGTTCTTGGAAAAACTAGTTCTGCTTTGCCATTTCTGCTATCAGGAATGTTTGCAATCATAACATTGGTTTGCTGAGCAGCATCTGCTATCAGTGCTTTTACATCCATTTTTTGGGCTTGAGCTAAAATGCTAGTTAAAGCCAGTACTGCCAGAATGGTTCGTTTCAAATGCATGTCTTGGGAATTCTAAAATATTCATTAGAGAGTCATTTCATTTTGTGTAAATAGAGAGTTCGACTATAAGTCTCGATTTTAAAGCGACCGAAGCGGACTTCTCGTAAATTAAGCCGCTTTAATAAATTTTCATGTTAGATAGAATTATAGGTTGCCCTTTTATCCTTTTAATTGATAACTGCTCCAACCGGGAATGCCTCTTTTAGTTTATTACCAAAAAAATCAGTGTTGCATTTTTGTGTAGTCCAAATCTGTTCTACGAAAGAGGGTATCCCCTTGCAGTTAACTGGCTTTTTCAAATTAAGCCCTTTTAAACTATTTATCCCAACTGCATATTCCAATGCTTTATCGAATTTAAGGTTTTGAAAGCCCAAATTGTCAGCATTATTGATATACCCATTATATAAATTGTTACTAAATAACCCCGATCTTCCTTTTAAAAGATTATGAAAAACACCCGGCCCTTCTCTGCAAAATATATTATTGTAGAAATCTGTTGATTGAATCGCTTCGTCAATCATTGCTGCTGAAATCTCTTTTTTTAGAAATACCGTATTGTTATAGATTGTTGCTGTCGCTACAGAATCCCCTTTTTGAGTGTTGAAATCAAAAACTCCTTCACCTATTATACCATCGTTAATGCTTACATTAAACCTTGCAATACTTTCGGTAGAGGTACCCATTAATAATAAAAATCCACCTTCATTATCATGACTGTAGTTATATTGAAAAACCGTTCTGTATGCATCTAAATCAGCATCTAGTGCATTCCCGTCAAGTGTTCCTCTTGTATTATATATCTCATTATATTGAAATAATGCTTCATCTGTAGATCTACACCATAAAGCTACCCCCCACTTTACAAGCTCTTCTGGCCCGTTATGGTTTTCATAGGCTACATTATATTCTATTAGTGGCTTATAGGCATACCTTATAATAAGCCCATCACCAGAACAATGGTGTATTTTGTTTCTACGAGCTATAAAATTGGTAATGGGTCTATTGCCTTTAATATTTGTGGTACTATTTTGTATATTAGTATAAATACCTACACGATTAATATTACCTATTTCACAATCTTCTATTAATATATCGTCTAATTTAGTATCAGCACCACCAACTATAGCAATTCCACCAGTATTTTTACCCCCATTATCAAAGGAATAATCACCCATTATATCGTGAATATTGAGATGCTTAAAATGAAAATGCCTACCAATTGGTTTTTTATATAGAACATATATACCCTTTCGCATACCAACACTATCAGCATTATTGGTTATTTCAATGTTAATCAGATTGATGTAATCCACATCTTTTATTAGCACAACTTCTGAAACCTTTCCAACCCCATCAAAAACGGGCTTGCCCCCAGTACCATAAGATGCAAAAACAATTGGCCTTCCACTACTTCCTGATGAGCGAATACTTAACTGACCAATCCATTTTTCACCACATTTAAATAAGATTGAATCCCCAGGCTTAAACTCAGAATCACTAATTTTTTTTAGGGATTGCCAGGGCGTTTTCGGTGATGTTCCCTTGTACAAATCGCTTCCAGTTGATGCATCTACATAATATTTAATGCTTTTTATTTTATTAGAAACTTTCTTTTGGGTTTGTGATGATGCAAACTGAGATAATATTAGAAATAAAAAAATAGTGACCGATTGAATAAATATGAATCTTAATGTTGCATATTGAATATTTTTCATTGCTCTCTTAATTTTCTTTTATTAAATTACTTTATAAATAGTATATACTAATGATATTTCTATTTAAACTGATTAGCTAGCACGGCAATAATACATTCAATAGTATGCACAAACCATATAATGGCTATACTATTTCATCAATATCCTGCAAGAAAGCAACATTATTAATTTACAACAATCTTAATTGTTTTTGCAACAGTTTTCTGACCGTACCTAGTGTCATTAGAAGCTAAGAAAACCACATTGTATGTGCCACGAGTTGTAAACCTATATGTATAGTTACCAATAAAAGATGTATAGAAACCCTTGCTAATATTCATTGCATTTTCGCTCATGTCTTTAATAGATAGCCCTGCATCTGGCAGTACTTTAAACAAATCTAAGGGACCAGCTACCAACCAGTTCTCTGTGGCAACAGCACTACTTGCAACTGTAGCGCCAGTAATTCCAAAACTAGTAGTGGCAGATAAAGATGCTGATGCAGTAGTAGCAGCAGCGCCTGAAAACAGTACAAACTTTATCAATGGGTTTATACTGTTAATAGTACCCCAACCCTGGCTTGCAGACCAAGCAGGAAATACCGTGGGCACTATAAGATTTGTACTATTTATTAAATAAGATGTATCAGCTATAGTATGCCGTATGCTAAAACCATTAAGTGTCCATCTTGATTGTGTGGTAGCAGCCATAGCTTCATAACGGAAAGCCATATAAATTGGCTTTTTTTGTGTTGCATAATCGGCTAAATTAATATTACCAGAAGCTGTGGCTGTGGCATTAGTTGCCCAAATAGCCCTAGATGAAATATCAGCCCACATTGCTTTGTTTACTGCAAGTGAGTCAACTGCATTGTTTTGTTTATACCCAGCAAAATCTGTTGACACCAAAAGTTTCATGGTGCCACTTGCACCTGAAGTATTGATAGATGATAAAAAATTAAAAACAACATTACTACTAGTATCAGATACCCTGTCTTTAAACTCATATCGGTTACCAATTTCGCCAGAAAAAAAGGTAATTCTGTCTGGATTACCTGAAAATTTAAAGTTTATTGTATCGCCAATTTTAAAATTTGTAGTCGTTTCTAACTTATTATTGATAGTAGTTACTTCAAAATTTAGTTCACTCATCGGGATATCTTTTGAGCAAGAAGCCATACCCAATAAAAGAATGGCAGAAAATGATATTATTTTTAATTGCATAAGAGCAAATTTATTTTAGTGAAATTAAATTGATACATCTTAATCTACCACCCCGGGTTTTGAGTCATTGCTTTATTAACCAATATTTCTGTAGAAGGAATAGGGAAAAACAAGAATTTGCTACCACCAGCCAATGTATTTGAAATCATTAAATTGGCTCTTACAAAAGTAGTATTTGTAGGAGCAATACCAGTTGAGTTGTTATAATTCTGCAAATTTTGAAACGTTGATAAGTAGATACCCCACCTTATTAAATCATTTCTTCTTAAACTTTCGCCAGGAAATTCTCTGTAACGTTCCATTACAATGGAATCCTGCATAGCATTTTTAGATAAACTCATTGGTAAATCGGCATCGGTATTAGCATAAATAGTTGCTGTGGCTAAAGCTCCAGTACCTCCACCACCAGTAATAGTTATAATGGGTGCTACAGAAAAACCTATTCCAGCATTACGAATGCTTATAGCGGTAACCCTTCCAGCCGTAATGGTTGCTGTAGCTGAGGCTACGTTGGTTCCGGAAATTGTTACTGTTGGTGCCGATGTATAACCTGAACCTTGGTTGGTAATACTTATTGCTCTTATAGGAGCAGTTCCATTTACAATACCAAACGCCCTTCTTCTTATCTGATTAACGGCATCAAAAGCCACCGCTGTAGGTCCATTGGTCTGATTTTCTGCTTCTGCCTTCATAAGTAAAACATCTGCGTAACGTAGTAAAGGATATTTAATGCTTGTAAACCAAGCTGTTTTGTCAACTGCACCAGATGCAATTGGTTCATATTCGCGTCTCCACTTTGCACAGGGCCTTCCCATTAAACTTCCGCTGGCAGGCGAATTTGCAGTTATAAATGCACGTGCAGGCACAGCATTGTAAGAGTAAGGTGCACAATTCCAGTCTCTTCTCAAATCTCCGGCACCATAAGAGATATATAATCTTTGATGTGTGCCTACCGGGTTAGAACATCTACCTAAAAGACTAAAATTTGATCCGCACTCAATACCATACACTAATCCGCCGATAGCTCCGCTTTCATTAGCAATTGAATTGGCATTAAAATCAACTTCCCACATATTTTCCTTAATATAATATTCACCCCTGGATTCGTAAAGAAATACCTGACTATAAGGATTATTTACATAACCAGGATTGTTATTGGTGGCATTATACATTAAAGAATCACCAATACCTCCCCGGATATTTACTGGATTTGGTTCATAACCAGTATTAAGGGAATGAATACCGGATGCTTCTACTTTATTTGTCCAAGCTAATGCTTCTGCATATTTGGTATTATCCTGTAATGGAAAACCCGCCATAAATAAACAAACACGTGCAAGAACACCTTGTACTATGGTTTTAGTAATTCTGCTGGATGAATTACCAAACTGAGTATATCCCGGAAAAACTAGAGCTTCTGCTTCAGTCATGTCTTTAAGTATCTGATCATAAACCTGCTTAGTTGGCGTACGTGGTACATTAACGATAGAAGGGTCTGTTGTTGGAGTTATTTTTAGGGGAATATCACCAAAGTTTTGTACTAATAAAAAATGATAATAAGCCCTTAAAAATTTAGCCTCTCCAGTTACAGCATCTTTTGATAATTTGTTTATATTCTGAACTCTGTCAATGTTGGCAAGTAACACATTTGCCCTCTCTATACCCTTATAACACCATTCCCAAAAACCTACTATGTAAAGATTTGTAAAATCGTGACTGTTGTTTGCTGATGCTTGCTGTGTAGTGGGGATAAACCTGTAATATACATCATCAGATGTAAGCGAAAGCACACCCGGAATTCCCAAAGAATACAACGATTGGCTGTAACTGCCCAATGGATCATACACGCCAGCCAATGCACTAATTAACTGTGCCTCGTTTTGGTAATAGGTTTCTTGTTGTAAAAAATCAGTTGGCTTTGTGTCCAAAAATTTTTTACAAGAAAAATTTGTTGCCGATAATACTATAAATAAATATATATACTTAAATTTCATAAAATATTTTTTTTAAAACTAAAAGGAAAGATTTACTCCAAATACAACTGTTTTTGCTCTGGGATATGGCGAAAAGTCAAATCCTGGTGTCAATACTGAACTTGTAATACTTATTTCAGGATCTATACCGGAATATCTGGTTAGCGTAAGCAGATTTTGTGCTGATGCATATACTTTGAAAGTCTTGATTTTGAGCTTCTTTAAAAATTTAGTAGAAAGTGTGTAGCCCAATTGTACAGTCTTTAACCTTATGTAAGATCCGTCTTCAACAGTTCTGGATGAAAATGCAGAGGGACCGGCACCCCACGAACGGAAGTACTCATTACTTTGGTTTTCTGGTGTCCATCTATCCTTGTAACTAGCAAACTGGTTTAAATTAGCACGGGTAGATGCATTGCCTTCGAAAATGATACGGTTAGCATTCTGTATGTCGTTACCATAACTCCATTGCAGAAAAAGATTCAAATCGAAATTTTTGTAAGTAAAATTATTACTGATACCACCAGTATGAATTGGCAGGCCGCGGCCAATAACCGTATAGTCCGAAGTACTGATAATACCATCACCATTTAAGTCTTTGTATTTAATATCGCCGGGCTGTACCTGAGACCGGGTGTTTACAGCACCATTTGTAGTTATATTGTCCTTCAATATCCATTTAGAACCAGTACCTACATTACTTGCAAAAGAATTATTACCAGTTGTACTATTGAAATCGCTGTATTGGTAAACTCCATCCCATTGTAAGCCGTATAGTTGGCCGAGTGGTTGGCCTAGTTTTGTTATGTAAGCTGGCAATGATGCGTAGTTTCTATCAAATGGTACTGCATTTAAAATGGACTCTTGATTTTCGGTTAAGTTCACCACTTTGCTTTGGTTCCACGAAATATTAAAGCTTGTGTTCCATGTAAAATTAGTTTTCTTAATAACAGTTGCGTTCAATCCCAGTTCCAAGCCTTGGTTTTGTATGGTACCAATGTTTTTTAAAGCATTGTTGTAACCTAAAGATGCGGGTACTATTGCATTCAATAATAGGTCTCTAGTTGTTTTCCTATATACATCTGCTACCAGTGTAATCCTGTTTTTAAAAAAGGCCAAATCTAAACCTGCATCGAATTGAGCAGTAGTTTCCCATTTAAGGTTGCTATTTCCGAGAGAACCGGGGGTTGCACCCGTTATAATGGTGTTGTTAAAAACGTATGAATGATTACCGTTTGAATTAAAACCCACAACAATAGGCGACAGGTAACTAAAATCGGTTACCCTATTATTACCAGACAAGCCATAAGTTAGACGAAAGCTTGCATCGTTAAAAAATTTGCTTTTAAGAGATTGGAAAAAATTTTCTTCAGAAAAACGCCACTTAAATGCACCTGATGGAAAATAGCTCCATTTGTTTGCAGGAGAAAACTTGGAAGATCCGTCTGACCGTAAAGTACCGGTTAGAAAATATCGTTTTTTATAATCATAATTAATTCTGCCTGTAAATGAGGCTAATGCCCACAATGAGCTGGTAGCTGATATAGATTGTGCAGTACCTTCATCTAAGCCACTGATACCCAATGACTGATTGGGTACAAAAATTGCACGGTGCCCTTGTGAGGCTGTATTACCCGTTTGTGTAGAAACTACACCTGTTACTGTTAGGCTATGCAGTTTACGAAAAACCTTGTAGTAGGTTAATATATTTTCATTGGATAAAACTGTATTCTTGTTCATAACAACCTGCCCATTAACTCCAGATCCTGCGCCAGCAGATGTTCTTATACTTCCTGCAATAGTGCTAGAATCATAGAACTGCTGTACTTCGTTGGTTAAGTAGGTTACCCCACCATTGATACGGAGCGTTAATTCTGGAAATATTTTATACTCAGCAAATGCATTAGCAATTAAATTATTTGTTGTAGTTTTATTTAATATATGTATTTGATTTAAGTACGGGTTGATTCTAAAATCACTCGTATTGCCTCCATTGATTACTAAGGGATCAAATAGATCATCATCAAGATCTGCATCTGCTGCTCCATTAGCCAAGATGCTGTTTACAGGTCGAGACCCCCAAACATTGCCCATGAGACTTAAAGATGAGTTGGGGTTACCGGCACTAAGATAAGTAGGTGATTGCCCATTTAATAATACATTGCTGTAATTTACATTCAGCCCAACTTTTAATTTGCTCGTTACATTGTTATCAATAACAAATCTTCCTTGATATCTTCTGTATCCTGAATTAACCATAATACCCATTTGGTCAAACAAGTTGCCCGAAATTGCAAAACGTGTTTGTTGGTTACCACCTCTAATAGAGATATCGTAGTTTTTGAAAGGTGATGTTTGAAAAATCTTATTCTGAAAATCAATGGCTTCGATATTTTCATAATCTTTTGGGGAGGAGAAACGGAAGTAAGCAGAATCGGCAACGTAACCAGGCCCGGAAATGCCACCTGGTCTTGAAAAAAAGTTGTTTGCCAATGAGTCTCGTTCACGTTGAAGCGTAACAAACTCGAAAGGAGACATTAAATCCATTTTTTTGGCAATATTTTGATAACCCATGTACATACCAAAGCTAACTACTGTTGGCCCTGGTTTTCCAGATTTTGTGGTAATCATTATAACACCATTAGCACCCCGTGCCCCATAAATAGCTGTTGCAGATGCATCTTTTAGAATTTCTAACGACTCAATATCGTTGGGGTTGATTACATTATTGTTGGGATTTTCTAATGGAAAACCATCAACAACATACAGCGGTGAATTGTCTTGAGAAACGGAATTATTACCACGTATTACAATTCTTGCGGCCGACCCTGGCTGTCCATCACCGGAAGAAACCACAACGCCTGCAGCTCTGCCAGCTAAAGCCTCTGTAAAAGAACCTACGGGTGCCTTTTGTAGATCTGCAATATTTATTTTATCCACAGATCCTGTTACGTCACGTTTGCGCTGAAGCCCATATCCTACTACCACTACATCATCAACCTCTTTTTCTGATGGCTTTAAGGTGATTATGTAATTGTCTTTAACAGTAACGGCAATTTCTACTTGGTTATAATTAACATAAGACACCAAAATTAATTGACCCGGGTTTAAACGTAATTTGAAATTACCGATAGAATCTGTAACCGTTCCTACCGTGGGTCTATTTTTTAGGCGAATAGATACATCTGCCAGTCCTTTCCCGTTTTCGTCTTTTACAGTACCAGTTATCATTTTGGGCTGGGCAAATAACAAAAAAGGGGAAAGAAAGAAAAGTAAAAAAGAGATTTTTTTGAAATAGGATACCAATCCTGTTTCATTTCTAACAAGTAGTTTGGGCATAAGCAATCATTTTTTATTAATATCTAAGTAACTTCTATTTTTAAAAATAAACTAATGTTATTTTTAAGCGTATGTACAAATGTTGTTTAAATGTGCAATTGTTTGGTATGAAATTTGGAACTTATTAGTGTGATTTTTGTAAAATAAGATTTACTCAATTGATTATCAATAACACTAAAAAATGGCTTTATCGTAAGAAGTGAAAGTATATTCAATGGAAAAGCCCTTATTTAACCTTACTTCTTTACAATTCTGATACCGCTAATAGTTGACTTCCCTTTTTGGGCGTAGAATGCAATATTGATACCTTTATTATTTATTGCCGTAATAGTGTACTTAAAGTAAATAGCTGTGTTTACCCCATATTCTTTGGCCAGATTTAAATCTTTCAAAACCATTTGTTTATTGATTGTAACATTAAACATCCTTTTTTCTAAAAGTTCAGCATTGTTTGTTACTTGAGAAAGATCATAAAAAATTTGGTCGGGATTTGCATTTGGTTCATTAAACCTAAGTTCCACTTCATACTCACCATTTGCCACGTCAAATTGGTAAGCGTCCATCCCTATCCTTGCCGTTTGATAAATTGCGTCTTCGTCTGTATTTCTTATGTTGTTAATATTCCCAATTCTTCCTTTTTTTATTCGAAACACCTCTCCACCAATATATCCCCAAGAGCCTGGTTGGTAGGGCTGGTCTTCTTCCCAAACAAAATGCGTTGTAGGATTACAAAATTGGTAACTAGCTCCAGTATTTACAGCCAACTCTTTAAATGATGCATCATTAAGTAGCATGGGCTGAACTGCTGCATCCACATAAAACATGTCCGATTCTTTTTTCCCATTTAAGTACCCAATAGCCTCTATGGTATTTTTACAAGCCTGTAAGGCCACATCCCAAACTGCAAAGTAATTTTCAACCTTTTTTTTTCCAGTTGATAAGCCGTTCACCCAAAGTTCCACTTCGGGCAAATTGGAGTACACTTTTAGGGGTTGAAGAATTTTTTTTTCCTTTTCATGTAGTTGCGTCCCCTTACGGTAGGCCCAATCCCTGGATGCAATATGAATTACTGGGCTCTCTGTAAAAGCAGCCTTATAGTAATAAAAAATATCTTTCTTTTCTCGGTTAAAGTAAACTACACCCTTGTTATTAATATGTGCCATGGATTCTTCTCTTTTCTCAGATCCAAAATCCATAAAATTCCAGATGTTACTACCTACAATAAATTTTCGCTTGGCTATTTCTGCGTAATAATATTCATGAAATAGCTGAGCATACTGGTTAGAAAAATCGTAAGTTTCTGGGTGCAGGGAGTTTATACGTTTGTCGGAACCTGCACCATATTCGCTTATAATTATTGGCTTTGTTGGATATTCTTTGTGTTCTGCATCCATTCTTTCAGAAAAATCTTCGAATTTACCACCGTACCAGCCTGAGTAGAGGTTCCAACCTACAACATCGGTAACCTTATGCAAGCCCGCCTTAACATACACTCTATCGCCGTGAAACGCTGCACCTGTAAGTCTGTAAGGGTCTTCCTTATGAGTAAGAATTTCCAGTTGTGTTGCCAGTTCTAATACCTGCTCCTCATATTTTTTGCGTTGTTGGGGGCTCATTGTTTTACTTGCCATTAAAAAAACTTCGTTCATATTACCCCACATTATTATAGAAGGATGGTTATAGTCTTGGCGTATCATTTCTTTTACCATGTAATGGCTAATATCACTAAAAGCCTTTTTGCTGCTAATTACGTCGCTTATGGGTATTTCTTCCCAAACCATGATGCCTAACCTATCCATTTCTTCTAAAAAGGCAGGATCCATATTGTAATGTGCCACTCTTAAAAAATTAACACCCATTTCTTTTAATAACTTAGCATCGTATCTGTTTAATTCATCAGGTATTGCAAAGCCTACTTGTGGATAGTCTTGTGTACGGCAAGCTCCATTAAGCCTAAGCGGCTTACCATTTAAAATAAATCCATTTTCTGCATCGCAAGTGTACCAGCGCAATCCAACGGATTGTTTCAATTCATCTACTAAAACACCATTTTTAAATATACCGCAACTTAGTGTGTAGAGATAGGGGTTAGACGGCGACCAAAGATTGGGCTTTGCAATGTTGTTTGTTAATTGCTCAAAAGTAGCTGTACCATTTGCTTTTGTTTGTATTAATGATTTTTTTTCATCTATAATTTCGCCACTAGCATTTATAAGTTTGGTAACAAGTTCTATTTTATCTGCCGCCGATGTTTGGTTAGTAATACTGCCCCTTACTTTTACGACTGCATTATCATTGTTTACTGTTGGTGTTTCTATAAAGATGCCTGGTGAGGCAAAATCGGTCATGTTAAAATGTAGATTGTTGGTTGCAACTAAAAAAACATCTCTATAAATACCTCCGTAAAAACTCCAATCACCAGATAGCGGTGGCACATTCTCATTGTGAGCGTTGCTTACCTCTACTGCAATAATATTTTCTTTATTAAACAATGCAAAAGCAGAAATATTAAAACAAAAACCTGCATAACCACCCACATGCGTACCGGCAAGCTGCCCATTTACATATACAGTCGCCGTTTGGTTGGCGGCTTCAAAGTAGAGGAATAACTGTTTATTTTTAAATGCTTCGTTTATAAAAATCCTTTTTCTATACCAGCCAATACCACGGTAGTATCCGGGCTCATCATCAAAGCTATCTTCTGCATTCCACGTATGTGGCAGGTTTATTTTTTGCCATGCTGAATCTTTAAAATTTACCTTTTGTGCATTTGCTACTGCTCCTTTACAAAAACTCCATGACTCATTAATAGTAGTTTTAGAACGCTGAGCGTTTACAAAAACTAATGACTGTAAAAAAACAGACAATACAAGTGCTAAAGACCTAGCGTATGTAAGGCGCATAGTAAATATGGTTTAACGTTATAAAATTGCGGAAAATAGCTTAGAGGTATCTCTAAAAACCCAGCTTTAGCTATGGCAGCCCAATTGGTTTTCTGCAAGGGATAAAATATAATAAGTGTTTTTAGAAATGCCATTAAATCTTTAACCGTTCTTTTAACCCGGTACTCCTTGTTGGTTAAAATTATATGCCTTAACAAAAGCAGGATTAACTGATAACAATGTTATAAAGCAAGGCATCATATCTAAAGCAAAAAATAAAATATTAAAATAAATATACGAATAACCTTTAATAAAATTGGCTATTACAAGCAAGACTATTAAAAAAATTAAAGCGACACTACCCTTATCGTTTAAAACATCTGTAAAAACTTTTCTCTTTGTTTGCTCTTTTAAATTTTCTTAAAAAAGGCAAAAAGAAAGGTTTTACAGATGTGCTTTATGAATTAGATTCTAATTAAATTATATTTTAATCTCTAATTAACTTCTTTGTTAGTCTTTTATCATTTAAGGTCGTACTTATTAAATAAACGCCGGGTTGTACATTAACAGGAATCCTGATAAAATTGTGACCCTTTTCCAGACTTACCTTTTTTTGGGCTAATTGTTGTCCGTGTATATTTATAACAAGAACCGAGGTTTGGGTTGGCTTATCTGCAAAAACATCTACTATTAAGCCTGATGCATTGGCATAAGCATTAATGAAAGGTTGTGTAATATTCGATTTTACTTGTATAATTTTAGAATATTGTACAGCCCCGTCTTTATCTACTTGCTGTAATTTATAGTAATTATTTCCTGCATAAGGATTGTCGTCCTTAAATGTATAAATTAAGGTTGAATTACTATTACCCGCAGCTGAAACGCTCCCAATCTTTTTAAAATTTCGACCATTAGATGAACTTAAAATATTAAATACTTCGCTATTTTGTTCACTAGCAGTTGTCCAGTTTAAAAGAACTGATTGGTCTGCAGCTCTTCCTGAAAATGCAGTTAGTGTTGTAGGTAAGGCTCTAGTAGTTGTTAAAACTAATTCTGGCAAACTTGATCCAAATTCTTTACTATTAAACCCTAATTGTAAGTTAGCCACAGCATCGTCCTGAAATATTAAACTCACTATGCCATCACCAGCAGCCTGGCTTTGAACATAAGATGTAACATCCCATTCCCTATAACCACTAGCTGTAATATTAGTACTTACTATTTGAGTTCCTGTAGCAGGGGCATTGCTCCAGGTTACTCCTAACTCTGTCCAACTATCTACTGTTTGATAAGCAGTTATTGAATTAGGTACACCAAATCTTGTATTAAGCCTTACTACAGCACGTTGTATTCCTGCTGTACCAGTTACATCAAATTTAAGAATAGCCTTTCTTACAGAATTTATACTGGTAGAACTGTTCATAACAATTAAAGTTCCATTTGTGCCATAATTAACACCTGCATTCGTTCCTGCCTGTATATATGAATCTGCAATAGGGTTTAGTGTTGTGTTTAAAAGACTCTGCACCTCCAAATAAGACACAATTGAGGTAGTTGTATCCCCATCATTATCAATGGCCCTAGCCCTAATTATATAAGTGCCAGCGGTTGTTGGTGTCCAGCTAGTATTAAAAGGTGCTGTATTGTCAGAACCCAATAATATTGTACCGTTATAAAAATCCACTTTTATAATGCTGCCATCCGTATCTGCCGCAGCTGCAGCAATAGTTACAGCAGTAAATGCGTCAACTATAGTACCACTTAATGGAGCCGTTAAACTTACCGTTGGCAAATTGTTTACTACGCCTTTTGTAAGTACGAGTTGTGGTGCATTTGAACCAAATTCCTTGCTGCTAATTCCTAATTGTACGTTAGCCGCTGCATCGTCTTGAAATACCATACTTACCACCCCATCACCAGCGGCCTGGCTTTGTACATACGAAGTAACATTCCATTCCCAGTAACCAGTAGCTGTAATATTAGTAGTTGTAAGTTGCGTTCCTGTAGCTGGCATATTATTCCAGGTTACTCCTAATTCCGTCCAGGCATCTGTGGTTTGGTAAGCAGTTACTGCATTGGGTGTACCAAATCTGGCAAAAAGCCTTACTCTGGCTTGTTTTATTTTGGTTTGCCCCGTCACATCAAATTTTAGGATAGCCTTGCTTGTATTTGATATACTTCCCGGATTATTTTTAATAATTAAATTGCCCTCGGTAGCTCCGGCTCCATAATTTATATCCGCATTTGTGCCCCCTGTTACATAAGAATCATCAATTGGGCTAAGTGTTGTTGTTATACTTTTTACAATCACATTTACAGCAGCCGAATTATTAGTAACTCCATTATTATCAAAGGCTCTTGCAGTAATTACATAAGTTCCTGTGGTTGCAGGTGTCCAGCTAATACTGTAGGGTGCAGCATTGTCAGAGGCTATCAATGTTGCACCTCTATAAAAATCCACTTTTGTAATAGTGCCATTAAAATCTGTAGCAGAAGCAGCTATAGTTAGTGGTGTAAGTACATCCACCATTGTATCATTGGCTGGTATAGTAAGCCTTACTTGTGGTATCGGGTTGGCACTCCAGCCCAAACTATCTACAGCACTCAAACCAATTAGTCGTCGGTTAAGCTGGTCTATGTAAAGAGATGTCGGACGGAGTAGCGCTCCGGTTCCTTGTCCTTCGAGGTGGTCAATGGGTTCTGAATTATTGCCTGTTGACAGCAATACATTAGAAGCCGGGCCCCTTGTGCCAATAACGTAGCCCTGGCCCCATTGTGCTGATTGTACAATAGAGGTTTTACCAGTTAGATAATTCAAGCCGTTAGTATTCCAAATTACCGATTGTGTAGTAGTTTGGCCATGCGTAGGCGTTCCTCCAAAAGGCCTGTATATTGCTTCAATGTAATCCTTATCACATATCTGGTTATCAAATAAATTGGTCATACTAAACCACATGTGAAAATCAGACGCTAATCTGGCATCCTTACTTAAACAATTATAAATTACGTTTCCGTTACTACAAGCCAGCCTGAAAGAGTAATTGTGTCTGCCGCTAGTTCCTTTTGAGTCTCTGATGAGACAATCATTACTTTCTAATATGTACATATATCCATTTCCACCCCCTCCTTCGTATTGTGGTTTCATAAAATCGCAGGCTTCTACGGTAATAAAGCGACACTGTACCATTCGAAAACAATTAGATAAAAGGTGTATATCTAAAGTATTGGCAACTGGTTTAAATGTAGATACATTTTTCATCCAGCAATTTTCAGCATTCTCCATTCTTATGGCATGTGAGCTATGTACTTCAAAAGCACCCGTTCCAGGAATTTCATAGTCCGCATCGGTCCAGCCGGTATTATTATTTTGCAAATTACCAAACGATAAGGATTCTAAGCCACATTCTGTAATGGGTTTGTTAACCTTGTAAATACGGGCATTATCACGGGTTTTCAGAAAATAACGAATAGGAACATCTACTGTAATTGAATTAGTAGTGGTATTTACACTTTTTACAGTTCGGGAAAATGCCACACCGGGCATTGTGTTATTCCATAAGCCTGTCATGTTGTGCTCAGCAATCCATTCGTTGGATAAATCGGTGGTTAAAACAACCCTGTCGCCAATTGCAAAAGAACCAGCATTGGTTACAAAAATAATAGTGTCTTGTTCGGCAGCATTTTTTACAAATGGCACTGTTATTGCGGCAGGTGTGTACCAGTCTGCATCTACGAGGGGTTTAAAACTGATAATACTTTTTACCCTCATGTTTGTCTGGGTGTTTAATATCCTCGTTTGGGTTGGCCCATCTCCTCTTATTACAACACCATCTCTAATTACACTTAATGCACTGGTATTGGCTCCATTTGGCTGAACACTATAGGTACCGGCAGGCAGGTAAACTACGCCACCACCAAGCCCTGAAACATAGTCAATAGCCGCTTGTATGGCTGCCGTAGCATTGCTGGCACCGGTTTTATCGGCATTATAGGGGGCTTGTGTTACATCTATAATATTATTGGTAATAAAGGGTATTGCCTGCTCCCCCTTTTTGTAACCTGCATAAGAAAAATCCTGAATAAATTTACCATCCTTAGCAAATCCAGGCGTCCAATTGAATGGGTACAACTCGCTTCTCCATGCCTGACTATAAGTATTAAGAACAGTAGTTAATACGAATACAGTCAAAATAAACGCTCTTTTTGTTTTCACTATGGTCATTATTATCGTTTTGCTAGTGAGTATTAATTTTAGATTATTTCTAAAATTATTTCTTGGTTAGTATCCCTTTTGCAGCTTTTTTCAGACAATAAATGCAACGTAGAAAGTTGCATTTATTGTCTGAATCTTATTATCCTTTTATTCTTTTATAAATTTTGTAGCCATATTTTTTGCCCCAATTAGCTTTAGCGTATAAACCCCATTAATCAATTTAGAAATATCTACCGAAATGCTACCGCCCTTATTTTCTAAAACTGGTTTTTGTAATAGTATTTGTCCAAATGAATTATACAAAACAATCATTTTTGGTTTAGCATCTTTTGGAGAGATCACACTAATTATATTCTGAGCAGGATCTGGATAGACCAATAATTCATTTTTTTCTTTATTAGCAACTATTAAATCATTGGATTTAAAAGCTTGCAAGCTTGAAGCAGTACCATTTGTAATTAACACCAATTCGGGTTTATTTATCCTCCTCTCCAAATTGTCTTTTACAGAATCCTTACTGTTCATACCTAATAAAGTATTGGCCCCATATCTATCATTTAGCACCAAACTCATCCATCCAGAAATATCATTCTTTGCCTCGCTTATTACTTCGTTAGTAACATCCCACTCTATATAAGCATTCTGAGCAGTAATGGCAGAATTTGCAACTGTACCTCCTAACGGTGGCATACTATTCCATGTAACTGACCCTTGTACCCAATCATCGGTTGTTCGGTTTACACGTATCAAATTTGGTTCACCAAATTGTTTATAAATCCTCAATTTGGCTTTTATTATGTTGGTTGTTCCTTTCACATAAAACTTAAGTAATGTCCGCATGGTGTTAGACATATCACCTGGATTATTCTTAATAAGCAACCTGCTTTGGGAATATCCATTACCATAATTTCTATTAGCACTATCACCGCCCACTACATAGGTATCATGTATAGGGTACAGTATATTTGTAATTAATTGCTTTACGCTTACCACAGCCGTAGCAGTACTATTTGTAGCTCCTTGATTATCGAAGGCTACTGCCTTTATTTCAAAAGTTCCGGATGTGGCAGGGGTTGTCCATACATAACTATACGGTGCGGTGTAATCAGTGCCCATAATCGTAGATCCCCGATAAAAAACTACCCTATTAATACTGCCATCAGCATCAGAGGCTGTTGCCGAAATAGTAAAAGGAGTGGAAAAATTTACAAATGTGTCAACACTTGGTGATGTTAAGCGTACTTGTGGTATTAAATTAAAAGAAAGGCCGTATGTATCACTAGATCCTAAACCATTATATCTACGACTAACCTGATCTGAATACAATGAAAGCGGACGGAGATTCGCTCCTGTTCCTTCTCCTTCCAGGTGGTCGGCGGGTAATGTATTATATGTTAGTCCGCTAAATGATAATTCCGTGGCCAATATACCCACTCTATTAGACAGCCCTTGTGAACCAATTACATAGCCATTTCCAAATTGCCCCGATCTGACAATGGATTTGAAAGTTAGATTTCTGTCTTGATCGGGATTGTATTTAATACCGTTGGTATTCCATATTACTGATTGTGTAGTGGTTTGGCCGTGTAAATAAGGCGATCCTAAAGGATAAGGCCTGTATTGTGCATCAATGTAATCACCATTACAGGTATAATTGTCAAATAAATTGGTAACACTAAATAACTGGTGAAAATCGGCTCCTAATCGAGGATTATTACCTTCACATTTGTGAATTACATTTCCATTAGAAGTGGCTAGTTTAAAAGAAAAACTATGCCTTGCATTAGTTGCTACAGAATTTTTAATGAGGCAATCATTACTGTTTAACGTAAACATATATCCATTTCCGCCTTCTCCTTTGTATTGCGGATTCTTAAAATTGCAGGAATCAATAGTAATTAAGCGACACTGTTCCAATAGCACACCATTAGATAAAATATGTACGTTGGCGCTGTTTCCCGGTGGGGAAAAGGTAGATACGTTCTTAACCCAGCAATCTTGAGCATGTTCCATTTTAATAACACTGGCATGATGTGTTTTATAAGCACTCTTTGCAGAATTGCCAAAGTCGTCATCTGTGGTATAGTCACCCACTACAAGATTAGCTATTTGCAAATTACCTATAAATAGGTTCTCCACACCCGAACCTGTAATTTGGTTTTTAATTTTATATACCCGGGCATTGTCACGAATTTTAAGATAATACCTTATTGGAATGTCTACCGTAATAGTTTTAGCAGTGGTGTTGATACTCTTTATCGTTCTTATAAATGTAACGCCATCTAGCCCGGTATTCCAATAGCCTTTCATGCCATGTTCGGCAATCCAGTCATCGGTCATGTCTGCTTTTATAACAACTAAATCTCCTACAACAAAAGAATTTTTTGTTAAAAAAAAGGTTTTGTCATGTTCTGATGCGTCTTGTAAAAGCGGCACTTCTGATGACGGTAAAGGAGTGTGCCAATCTGCATATACAGCAGGCTTAATACTAATTATACTCTTTTCCCTCATGTTCGTTTGCACATTCATAATTCTAGTTTCACCTAATTTAGCACCTCTTAGCACAACATTATTATTTCTAATACTTAACGTACTGGCACCCTCAAGGGTACTGGCTGGCTGAACCTTGTAGGTTCCGGCCGGCAAAAAGACGACACCGCCACCACGTTTAGAAACACTATCGATGGCATTTTGTATCTTAGTTGTAACGTCTTGATTACCTGTTTTATCTGCATTATACGGGGGTTTTGTTACATCTAAAATAAGACTAAAAGCAGTTGGTGGATCTGTAAAATTATATTTGTAACCTGCATAAGAAAAATCCTGAATAAATTTACCATCCTTAGCAAATCCAGGCGTCCATTTATAAGGATACAACTCGCTTCTCCATGCCTGGCTATAAGTATTAAGAACAGTAGTTAATACGAATACAGTTAAAATAAAGGCTCTTTTTATTTTCAGTATGTACATGCTTATCGTTTTGGTAATGAGTATTGATGTTAGATTATTTCTAAAAAAACCCTTTTTAGCTTTTGTGTACTATAAATACTATTTTTTTATATTTATTTCCTCAATCTTATTTAGTTTACAGCAGGCTGGTGTTTAAAAAACCAACAATCTCTGGTATTTTTTTCTCCTCAATGTATTTGTACTGCACATGCCCTTTACCCTCCATAATGTGCAAATAAGAATTTTTTGAGCCTATCGCTTTCATTCTGTTATCTAAAGCATAGGCATATTGCACATTAATTAATTCATCTAAATCGCCATGATACGTTAATACGGGTATATGTTTTCTGCTTATCGCTTTTGTTTGCTCTAAACCACCCCATAAATTTACCACTGCTTTAATAGATAGCACTTTTTGCTTGGCCACATACGCTACGTAAAGGGCGGTAATAGCACCCGCCGAACCTCCGCCAATCGAAAATTTATTACTATTTAAGTGGTACTTTACCGCATTATTTTTAACCCATTTCATAGCTGCTATTGCATCTGCCGAGGCTAAAGCTATTGCTGTATTAAGTGCAGGATGGAAGGAATCATTTTCTGGCAACCCTTTGGCCATATTACTGGAACAATAAGAGCCTTTTACACCTTTATATTTTAAATACAAAGTATAATTAATAGAAACTACAGCAAAGCCTTGTAAGGCCATTTTGCTACAAAGGCTAACCATACTGCTTTTATCGCCGCTGGTAAACCCGCCACCATGCATAAACAGAAAAACCGGCAGTACATCATTCTCACTCGTATTAGAGGGCAAAATTAAATCTAGTAACCTGTCTGTTGTAGAGTCTGTGGCTATATCTGGTATAGCGCCGTACCGTATGTTTTTAATAATGGTTACGCCATTAGTAGTGCTCTCTGATTCTTTGGGGGCCACATAGCCATTTGCGATTACTTGCTGTGCATGGGCTGTAAACATAAGCCCGGGTATTATTGTACAAAAGCAATAAAGTATCAAAAAATTACGGTACATTATATAATACTTTTAAAATATTTTATTTAAAAAAAAGATGCTGGCAAGGAAATATTTTGCAGTATCAATGGCAATGGATCTTAAATAATGTTTACAACTGTTATTAAAGGGCATCTCTAAAACCGCACTTTCTATGTTATCCCCGTTTTATTTCCCTATCCCAAAATAATCGGGATGTTCTACAAAAGAGGGAAAAAGATGGTTTTTAGAGATGCTCTAAATAGTATATTGCTATTTATTTTTTTTACTCGCTAACTACTTTTTGTACATATTTTTTACCATCTAATAATACGCTAATAAAATATGTACCTTTTAGCAGATTAACCGGAATGGATAATTGATTAGCCCCATTTTCTAAATTCACCTCTTGTTTTGCTATTTGTTTTCCGCTAAGTTCAAAGACACTTACAGCCGTTTTTACGGGTTTGGTAGCCACAATATTTACCATTAAAGCGGCCGGCTTAAAGTAAGCCGATATAGAAGCTAATTTAGAATTAATGGCTACTTTAACAATAGGAGAATATTTAGTAACCCCATTTTTATCTACCTGTTGTAACCGGTAGTAATTATCGCCTACAGGGGCATTATCATGCTTAAAACTATAATTTACAACCGAATTGCTGTTGCCCGCAGCTGATACGGTTCCAACTTCGGAGAAATTGGTACCATTAGTTGAGGTTTGCACACGAAATACATCGCTATTTTGCTCAGAGGCAGTGCTCCAGTTTAAAACTACTGATTGGCTTACAGCATTGCCAGTAAATGAACTTAATGATACGGGCAAGAGTGTAGGGGCATCAAGTACCAGTTGGGGTAAACGGGTCATATCAACATTTCTTGAACTTGCAACTTGGAACAGAGCGGTACTAGCATTAGGTGCTTCTAATATTAAACTTACCATTCCATCGCCAGTTGCCTCGGCTTTTACATAAGCAGTAATTGTCCACTCACGGTACCCACCACCTGATACATTGATGCCTCTAATTGAATCTCCTTTGGCAGGGAGTGTAGCCCATGTAACTGTTGAATCTTCCCACGCATCGGTAGTAGCATAAGCAGTTATCCATTGTGGGAAACCAGCAATGACATAAAGCCTTAACTTGGCAGTTACTATTGCACCTACTCCAGCGCCAGATACATTAAATTTCATAATTGCTTTGTTTGATGCATTCAGATTGCTTGGATGATTCCTTATTAATAAATTACCGAACGTACTACCACTACTATAATTTGTATTTGCATTCGTACCTGATATTACATATGCATCTTCGGCAGGGCTTAATGTGGTAGTTGTTTGGGCATTCAGGTTAACACCCATTATTGCTACCAGCATTAATGTGCATAAAATTTTTGTAGTTTTCATTTTCATAATTTTTGAGTTTGTTTGTTATTGTTAAAAAAAAGATATAAAATATTATTTAATTTATTTACTTGCCATTTTTCTAAAAATAATATTTACCCGCATTGGGTTTAAAAGGTTTTTTCATCGTTATTAAACCTTTATTTTTTTTATATAAAATACCTATTTAGAAATATTGGGTACTTACATAAAAATCGTAAACAAATAACATGTACTGTAAATTTTTGGTTCTTTTTTAAAGGCTTAATGTGTCATAACAACAGGTAGTTTTTACTATCATTTTTTATTTAATAGTAAAAGCTGCTTGTTTTAAAGCCGTGTTATCAGACGAGTTACCTGCCATTAAAGTATATACGCCTGTTTCGGTTTCTGGTTTCATTGCTACATTGTAATACAAGAGGTCTTCAGGTGTTATTTCAAACCTAACTACTTTGCTTTCGCCTGCTTTAAGGTGTATTTTTTTAAATGCTTTTAATTGCTTTATGGGCCTTGTAATAGGCGAAATTTCTTTTCTTACATATAATTGTACTGTTTCTGTACCATCTATTTTGCCTGTATTGGTTACGGTAGTAGTTACCACTACGTTTTCGTTTTTCTTATAAATTGGTTTTTCTACTACTGGCTGCGTAAAATTAAAACTGGTATAACTCAAGCCAAAACCAAAAGCATACAATGGTTCAGTGCTGTCGAACCTGTACTTACCCCTATGATAAGCAGATGGCTTGTAGTAGTAGGTAGTACGTATTTGTGCTGCAGACCTTACAATGGTAACGGGCAGCTTACCCGATGGGTTGCATTTACCAAACAGAACGTTAGCTACCGCCTGCCCGCCCATAGTACCCGGCTCCCATGCTTCTATTATGGCATCTGCATTTTGGTGGCACCACACAGAAGATATAGGGGCACCGTTAATAAATACTACAACCAAAGGTTTTTTGGTGTTTTTTAAAGCCTTTAGTAATTCTAACTGCCTGCCCGGTAAATCAAGCGATGAGCGGTCTATATTTTCGCCACTTGTGCGTAATTCGCTGGCATCGCTACGCAAAGAATTTTCGCCCACAAAAACAATATTTACCGCTGCTTTGGCCGATTTTTTTACTGCGGCATTTATGGCAGCATCATCTAGGGTAAATATGCTGCCACAGTTATAATAGGCTATATTTTGTGGGGATACATGATTGTTTTGTATGCCTTGCAGCATGGTTACTACATCTGCTGGCTTTTGTTCCACACTCCAATCGCCTAGCATTGCCTGGTTATTGGCATTGGGGCCGGTTACCAATATTAATTCGTTGCCAGATAAAGGCAACAGGCCATTCTTGTTTTTGAGTAATACTATAGATTGTTCTGCTGCTTTTAAGGCTAACTGCTTGTGTGTTGTATTTAATACTACTTTATTGCGGAGGTTCTCATCGGTATATGGATTTTCGAACAGACCCAACTTAAACTTTGCTGTTAGGATTTTGGTAACGGCCTCATTAATTCTTTCAATAGAAATTACCTGCTCGTTTACAGCCTGTTTTACACTTTCTAAAAAACCTGGCCCATGCATGTTCATATCCAGCCCTGCATTAACCGCAATGGTGTACGCATCTTTATCGGTAGCTACAATACGGTGAACCTTGTTCAGGCCTTTAACATCGTTCCAGTCGCTAATAAAAAAGCCACCAAAGCCCCATTGGTTACGAATAAGCTGCTGCATATAAAAGCCATTTGCATGGCAGGGAATTCCGTTTACTTCGTTATGTGCCGGCATAATAGAATAAACACCAGCATTAATAGCTCTTTGAAAAGGTGGATAGAACACTTCGGCCAAAGTACGATCCGAAACATCTGCAGCAGCACCATTTAGTCCATTTACAGGAATACTGCCTGCAATAAAATGTTTAGCACATGCAAGTACGGAGCTAGCAGACAATGAATCGCCTTGCAAGCCCTTAATCATTGCTACGCCCATTAAACCTACCAACAAAGGATCTTCTCCAAATGTATCGCCAAAACGACCCCATCTTGGATCCTGTGCCACCTCTATATTGGGCGAAAAAGCCCACCGCAGCCCCGTAGCTAACATTTCCTTTCGGGTATAGTCTGCCATTAGCTGTATCAAAGCAGTATCAAAACTACTAGCCATACCAATTTCCGAAGGGTAAATAGTTCCCCCAAGCTTATCCATACCTATACCATGCACGGCATCTTCTGCAAAAAGTAACGGAATTTTTAAACGACCCAACATAGCAGCCTGTTGCAACCTGTTTATTTCTTTTACACCAGGCATTTTTAAAAAAGAACCAATTTCGCCTTTTTTTATCTGCTGTATAATGTCGGCCATCATTTGGTTGTAACCTAACTGATCATCATAATTAGTGGATGTACTTTTAGGAGGCTCACCCACATATTGAGCCATTTGTCCTATTTTTTCGGTTAAAGTCATTCTACCAATAAGGTCGGCTACTCGCCTTTCTATCGAAAGGGAAACATCCTGATAAGGCAGTAAATTCGATTCTATTGCACTACAAAATACTGCAGTAGTTGTAAAAGTAGCAGCAAGAATAATTCTGTTAATAATTTTCATGGCAAACATCAATGGGCAACGTATGGAGTGATAAAACAAAATCGTTGTGTTGTATTATCAATAGTAAAATTGCGGAATGTACGCCATGGCTTAGGTAGAAAATAGACATTATTTAGTGTGAATTATGGAAATTATTCTTTTTTAAAGTGGATTTTTACGCTTAAAAGAAAAGCTAGCTAAAATGTGGCTTAGATAAGGAATGATGGCTAAATTGCAAACAATGAGAATTGCCTGCTTCTTAATGTTGCTTTTTAGTTGCTGTTTTGTAGCACAAGCCCAACAACCCCATTTTACTCACCTTACCACCAATAACGGGCTTACACAAAATTCCATCATGTCTATTTGCCAGGATGGTTATGGTTTTATGTGGTTTGGAACAAGTTATGGGCTAAATAGGTATGATGGCCATGCAATGCGTACTTATAAAGGGACGAATGGTAATGGTGACATTTCGAACACATTTATTACCTCGCTGCACAGCGACACAAAAAAAACCTTGTGGGTAGGTACACGGCATGGATTGAATAGGTACAATACAATCCTAGATAGTTTTGAACACGTTTACTTTAAACCATATACAAAAGATACAAAATGGGGCAACAGCATCAATGCCATTTATGAAGACAGCAGACAGAATATTTGGATAGGTACACGCAGCGGATTACAACTTCTTACTAACAGGGATAATCTTCTTTTTAAAAGTTTTTACCAAATAGGTAATAGCCCTAATAAAATATCGGATGACATCCGTTCTATTTTTGAAGATTCTAATGGTTATTTATGGATTGGCTCTTCGCAAGGTTTAATAAAAGCCACCCTTGTAGGGCAAGAATTAAAAATAGTAGAACAATTTTTTTTTACGCCGACCGGTTTAAGTAACAGCTACATTACCTGTATAGCCGAAGATGCTTACAAAAATATTTGGATAGGCACAAAGAATGGCGGAATTAATGTTTATAAATCTGGTATAGGCATAAACCCCTTTAACAAAGGAGCCCTAATATCCACAGAGCTTAATAGTATAAGGAGTATAATACGAACAAATACCGGCTTTATTTGGGCAGGTACACTAAATGGATTAGTAATTATAGACCCTGCTAGTAATAAATATGACATTTACAGGCACGATGAAGAAAATGTAAAGAGTTTAAGCAACAATTCCATACACAGTGTTTATATGGATGCTAAAGAAAATATTTGGGTAGGAACTTACTATGGAGGTTTAAATTTTTACAACGATAAGGGCACCTTATTTAACATACACAAAAAAAACAAGATACAAACAGATATTAACAACGACGTTATCATTGCTATAGAGGAGGATGAAAAGGAAAACCTTTGGCTGGCAACTGGTGGCGGAGGGCTAAACCTGTATAATAGAAAAACAGAAAAATTTACATATTTTCAGAACAATATTGCCGACGATGCAAGCATAAGCGCCGACCTTGTTACAGTAGTATATAAAGACCACTTAAACAATTTATGGGCAGGCACTTATGGCGGTGGGCTTAACTTGTATGTACCATCTACAAACACGTTTGAACGCTTTTTTTACAAAAAAAACGATGCCGCTACACTTGTTTCTGAAATAACCTCGTTACTACAAGATAATGCTGAACGCTATTGGATTGGTTTTAATGATGGGTTATACATTTATAATTTTATAAATAAAAGGTTTACTGCGTCGGATATAGTGGTGCCAGATTTTATTGAAAATAAAATCATTAAATCTTTATACCAAGACAAGGCTAAAAATGTATGGGTAGGCACATCGTGCGGCTTATTTATTTTAAAAAGTGGCACCAGTAATTTTTTAAAAGTGCAGTGTGCGGGCATTACCGCAACACAGCACATTAATTGTATTAAGCAAGATGCTGATGGCAATATTTGGATAGGCTTGTTTGATGGAGGGCTGGCATTGTATAATGCAGAAAGCAATAGCATAAAATTATTTACAACAGAAGATGGCTTGTGTAATAACAATGTTGTAGGCATTCAGGAAGATAATAATAATAATCTTTGGATAACAACAGACAATGGTCTTGCAAAATTTAATAAACAGTCGCACAATTTTAAAACCTACACTACTAGCGATGGCCTAGCCAGCAATATTTTTAAACCTAAGGCATTTTTAAAGGCAATAAATGGCGAACTGTATTTGGGGGGTGTTGGCGGGCTAACTAACTTCAATCCGGATAAAATTAAAAACGACAAGCCTTTAGCTGCACCCATTGCTATTACTGGATTTCACATATTTAATGAGCAGGTTAAAATAAACGACATTAGGGGTGTATTAAAGAAAGATATTTTTTTTACAGACAATATTTCTGTAACACATTCTCAAAATATCTTCTCTATCGATTTTTCATTACTCAATTTTAGCAACCCAGAAAATAATAGGTATGCCTATAAATTAGAGGGTGTGGATAAGGATTGGAATTATCAAACTACCAACAGGGTTACTTACAATAACCTTATGGCTGGTAACTATGTATTTATTGTAAAGGGCTCTAATAACGATGGCATTTGGAGCAATTCTGTTACATTAAAAATAAAAGTACTTCCGCCATTTTGGAAAACATGGTGGGCATATTTTTTATATACACTCTTAGCCCTTGCGGCGGTATATGCTATTGCAAGATATTTTTTTACGCAAGCTTTATTTAAACGTGATTCGTTACATACTAAAATGAAGCTGAATTTTTTCACCAACATATCGCATGAAATAAGAACACATTTATCGTTAATAGAAGGCCCTGTGAACCAGTTGCTTTTAATAAAAAGGGATGACGAGCATGAACAATTACTATTACAAACCATAAGGAAAAACTCAAGTAGTCTTTTGCAATTAGTAAATGAACAGATGGATTTTAGGAAAGCCGAAACAGGGAATCTTCCACTATCTGTAAGTAATTATAATATAGTCAATTTTGTGCAATCTATTTATTCATCATTTAAAGAGATGTCTGTTTACAGAAATATCAACTTTCAGCTAACTGCTTTTTTAGATATTATAGAATTATATTTTGATAAGGAACAGTTAGAAAAGGTTCTGTATAATTTATTAATCAATGCCTTTAAATTTACACCTAATGGCGGTAATATTTCAATAGACATTAGTGATATGGGGGCTTCTGTAAAAATACAAGTAGTGGATGATGGAAAAGGTATTGCCCCTGAAAATATCAACAAACTTTTTGACAATTATTTTCAAGAAGCAGATTATGGCAAGCAAAATACGGGTTACGGTATAGGTCTTGCTCTTTCTAAAAGCATTGTAGCACTTCATCATGGCACTTTAAATGCTTCAAGCGAAATTAACAAACAAAGCCATGCTAATACTACAAGCTTTACTGTAACGCTGCTAAAAGGAAAAAAGCATTTTGCAGATGCCGATATTTTACAGAAAGACTTAATGATTGAAACTCATTTTAACGAACCCCCATTTCAGCATGATGTTTTAAAAGAAAATTTTGAAACCGAAATTGTAGATAGTGCAACCAAACAAACATTGTTGTTAGTAGAAGACAATGACGGTATTCGTAGTTTTATTAAAGACGACTTAATAAAGTATTATAATATAATAGAAACAAATAATGGTTTAGATGGTTGGATAAAAGCTAGTGAATTAATACCTGATCTTATTATTAGCGATATAATGATGCCTGAAATGGACGGCATTGAACTTTGTAAAAAAATTAAAACCGATGTTAGAACAAGCCATATCCCTGTAATATTACTTACGGCAAAATCTGGTGCTAGCAATCACGTTACTGGTTTGCAAACAGGGGCTGATATTTACCTTACCAAACCTTTTAACATGCAGGTTTTGGGCTTACAAATTAATAATTTGCTTCTTTTGGCAACAAGGGCAAGCAGCTATTTGAGAAACAAAGTGGGTCTTAATGCTATTGATTATATTACAGATGTAGCATTGGAAGATGTTTCTGCAATAAGTAAAGAAGTAAAGCTTAACCCCATAGATGAAGCTTTTACATTGCAAGTATTGCAGCTTATTGAAGAATATATGGAAGATCCTGATTTTAACATAACTGTACTTTGCAAAAAAATTGGCATGAGTAAGCCAGTGCTTTACAAAAAAATTAAAGCTATTACCGACTTATCTGTAAACGACTTTTTAAAATCTATTCGCCTTAAAAAGGCAGCAGAATTATTAGCCCAAAAACAATTCACTGTTTATGAAGTAGCCTATTTAGTAGGCTACCAGGACAGCAGATATTTTAGTAAAGAATTTACCAAACAGTTTGGTGTTAAACCAAGCGACTACAAGGCTTCTAATTTATAAAAATATATATAATATCAGAACTCCTTACTCTTCGCAGTTTTGATTGCGTAGTTTTTCTTTTTTTGCCTGCCCCGCCTGCCCCGATGAATATCGGTGGATTATTTCGGTGGA
>JAYUOV010000172.1:0-1507 GCA_043760535.1 Chitinophagaceae bacterium | reverse complement strand
TTTATTTTCTTTAAAGCTATCAGGGTAAATAAAACTATCACTGCCGGTGTTATAAGGTGGGTCTATTTCTATACACTTTATTTTATTGTAATAGCTTTTTTGCAATACTTTCAGCACTTCCAGGTTCTCGCCTTCAATAAAAATATTTTCTGTTGTATCAAAGTTTATAGATTCTTCAGGTAATGGTTTTAGTGTGGTAGTTGTAGACACCTGCAATACTTTAAAGGCATCGCTTTTACCTGCCCAATTAAGCACAAATCTTTCGTTGGCAAAATTGATGTCGTCACTGAAAGTGGCTTTCAGTTTTTCCCAATCCAGTTTGCCTTCTGTAAACAGATTTGGGAATTGTTCTTTCAGTTTAGCCAGGTTATCCTGTTCTATATTTAATGATTCTCCGTTCATTATTTACCTTTTAATTTTTTCTTTTCAATATCCTTATCGGCAGATCCTACCCTTCGTTCTAATTTTTTAATGTCTTCCTCGGCAGGCAGTTGCTCCGGCTTTATACCACTTTTCCCTAGTAAAGTCCTAACATCTTGGTTATTTTTTATATGCTCATTGGTAATATTGGTTTCTCCCTTTAAATCGTTTTTCTTTACATTAAAGTTGGTAATTTCTGTAGCCAGTTGTTTTGCAGTAATGGTGATAGTAGGCAAAAAGTCGGCTAAGGGCCTGTTTTCGGCAATGCCCAATTTACGTTTCATGGCACTGGTATTATGGCCGGCAAATAAAGCCCAATCGCCTTTGCTTCGTATAAGGGCAAAGCCTTTATTATCTACTCCTCTTTCATAAATATTTTTGGATAATTCTGTTTCTGTAGCAGCCAGTTTTTCCCTTGCCTGCAACCGTTCCATTAACTGGATACGTTCTTCCAATAATTCCTGCTTACGGGTTTGTATGGCAAAATAACTTTGTGCAAAAGCAATTGGCTCTTTCCTGGGGTCACCATTTTGAGCAATCAGATAACAGGCATACCTGGTGAGCATAATGTCTGGTACTTCCTTAGATGCACCTTTGGGCATGGGTATCGTTTTGGTGACGTCAACGAAATGATCGGAAACCGCTTCACCAGTGGTTTGGCAACTTTCTTTTGCCTTGTCAACCGCATTTAAAAAATTACGCCAATCGGCATAGCCCAGCAATTCCTGCAATTCACGGGCAAGCCAATAATCTACTCCATCTTGTTCGTAAGCATATTCCTCAAATGATTTATTGAGTTTTGCTATTGTTTCTTTTTCCATTTATTTTATTTACTAAATTTTATCACAATTGTAGGATGAAAAAAAAGATAAAAAAATTGTCGGATAGCCGATATTATTCTAAATTTTCCATTGCACTATAACCCAATATTTACAAATGCAAAACAACCTTATTACCCGATTTAGCCGCTGCATAAATAGCATCAATGATTTTCAAATCTTTTAGGGCTTCTTCGCCATCAACGGGTACAATGGGTTTTTTGCCTTCTAAAAGTATGCCGGCCATTTCGTCCATTTGCACGGTTTGG
>JAYUOV010000171.1:0-12428 GCA_043760535.1 Chitinophagaceae bacterium | reverse complement strand
CTTTACCATTCGGGCTTTAGGTTGGTTTGGGTTAATAGAACGCTTTTGCTACCGTCTTTAATTACAGTGGTATCTAGCGGGATGCCATTGTTTAAATCTAACACCGTACTTTATTCGTATGCTACCAAGCCGGCTGCTTCCCCAGGGGTCTTCGTCTTTAGTGCAGTTGCCTGTAATTAAGGTGGGCTTAGGTAACCACACTGCTGTTCATTTTCTATTCTAGTACTTTTAATATTCTTTTTTTTGGCTTTGCCAAATATTAAAAGTTATCTAATTACAGTAATACGCAGCTAATTAATTTAATGCCATGCTGTAAGCATAATAAGCTAGAAGGTAGTAACTGAGAGTACCTATTTAATTTTTTTTACAAAGGGTGTTTTATTTCAAAATAGTAAGTACTATTATATTACTAGAATTATGTAATCAAATTTGTTGAAAGAATAAAGGTTAAAATTTTGCGTTAGTGAATTTTCAATGTTTAAACATTGTATTTTTGTTTTCTATTCATTTATCAGCAATACCAACCATATTGGAAAATAGGAAAAAAAAATACTGGCTTAAACGAATTTTGATTGGGTCTTTGTTAGCATTTATTGCCGTAGCTGCAGTAATTTGGTATGTTTTTACTGTACAATTTGAAGATACTGCCGATCAAAAACCAGCATATACTGTTAGCGCCACCGATTTGATAAAAGAGTTTGTGGATAACGACAGCCTTGCCAACAAAAAATACACCGAACAAATAGTGGTAGTAACTGGTACTGTTTCCGAAACTGAAGTGGCTGATACTACAATTAACATCAAGTTTATAGATACCACAACTGGTTCGTACGCCATTTTCGCTTTTCAGCAGCAACACGTGGCCGAGGCTAAAACTATAAAAGCTGGCGATGCCATATCTATTAAAGGCTCCTGCAGTGGTGGGGCTTTCAGCGAAATACTCGAAACGGAATACATCACTTTTAAGAGATGTGCCATCCACAAATAATTATTCAACTTTTACAATCAAACTAAAAAAAGAACAAACAACATGAAAAAATCAATCCTGTTTATCGGCCTTGTAATCGCTGCTGGGGCTTCATTTGCCCAAAAAAAAACCACAACATCTGCTACCATCTCTTTTGATGCAACTACGCCAATAGACAAATTGCCAAAAGCAGAAAACAAAACTGCCATTGCCAGCCTCGACACAAAAAAGGGTAATGTAGCATTTGAAGCCATCGTTAAGAATTTTGCTTTTACCAATCCAGTAATTCAAGATCATTTTAATGGTGCAAAATGGATGGATTCGGAAAAATTTTCAACAGCTTCTTTTAAAGGAAAAATAACGAATTTAAAGGTAGTAAATTTTAAAAAAGATGGCACCTATACCGCTAACATTGAAGGCAAGCTTACAATACATGGCGAAACAAAAAATGTAAATACAACTGCAGTTATAGTAGTTGCCGGAAACAGTATAACCACTACTTCCGATTTCTCGGTTAAGCTAGAAGATTATAAAGTAAATGGCCCAGCAATAGCTGCGGGTAAAGTAGCTAAAGAACCAAAAATTACCGTAGTTGCTGCCTTTTAAAAAGCCGATTGCATAATTTACCTAGCAAAAGAAACAGACTTTGAAGGGTCTGTTTTTTTGTTTACTGGTTATCCCGAAGGCTAATTTTATGAAACCATAGATCAACAATTTTAACCTAGATAACCTTTTCCGTTTATACAGTGCCTCTTACCTCTTTTACATTTTTTACTTTCTTTTTAAAGAATAGAATATTTAAAATTATTACTCCTGCAATTGGTGCTATTTTATTATTTTTTATTTTAATGTTATTGTAAACAAAAACCCCTGCCAGCATTAGCCAACAGGGGAAAAGAAAAAAAACAATTGAAAGTGGTTATGCCCAAAGATTTGCTGGGTATTCGCCTGCTTCTATCAATGCGTTTAAGCTTGCTTTTACACCGGGTGCATCCTGCGGATAGGTTACGCCAAACCACATAGCATCGGTAGGTACTACTTTAATTTCACCCAGTTTTTGTTGTATAAATTTATCGCCTAAAATAGGGATAAAGAACTCTGCTTTAAGATTTGCCAGGTTGTCTTTTACAAAATCATGGAACATTCTTTCGCACATGTTAAAAGCATTGGGTGCAAAGCACCAAAAGTTCATAGATACGGGGCTAGTAGCATTCACCAGGTGTTCGCCATCTTCTTCTTCGTAGGCTACTTCTTTGCCTTTCCAATAAATTTTGGTACGCTCATGTATGCTTACGAGGTTGTTATTAGCATCTGTTTGGCATACGCCACGGCTTACGGTTCCGTTGTCGCTAAGTGTATTACTTAGGGTATAGCCAATAATGGCATAAGTGCTATCGTTGCAGGGGCCAATGCAAAATTGGTATGCCTTTTCAAAGCCATCACGGCCATAAAAATCATCGGCATTAATTACCACAAAATTTTCGTGAACCGCATCTCTGGCACATAGTACAGCATGGGCAGTTCCCCACGGCTTTTTCCGGTCTTCGGGTACAGCTATGCCTTCGGGTAAATATTTTTCGAGGCTTTGAAATACATATTCAACAGGTATTTTACCGCCAAGTTTAGGTTCGATAATAGCTTTAAAAACTTCGGCAAACTCTTCTCGGATAATAAAGACTACTTTTCCAAATCCAGCTCGGATAGCATCGTAAATGCTGTAATCCATAATGGTTTCATTATTTGGGCCGAAGCCTTCTATCTGTTTCATACTGCCGTAACGGCTGGCCATGCCGGCAGCCAATATTACAAGGGTTGGTTTTTGCATCTTATAATTTTTTAAATTAGGGCAAATATAAGAATGACCAAATTTGTAACATACAAAGTTTTTAAATGAAAAATGTTTGACACAAATACAGCCTTAAGACCCTTGATAAAAAACTGGAACGAACCTGCGTTTTATAATGCTAGCATTACCGTAGATATACTGCGTTTAGACTTGCTACACCCAACCATAAGTGGTAATAAGTGGCTAAAACTAAAAGGCTATTTACTACAAGCAATAGCAGAAAATAAAGCTGGCATTATTACCAAAGGCGGCCCTTGGAGTAACCATGCACATGCCTGTGCCTATGCCTGCAAGCGGTTTGGCCTAAGCTGCGAACTTTGGATAAAAGGCCACGAAAAACAACAAACAGCAACCTTAGAAGATAGTACTACATGGGGTGCGCAGATTCGCTTTATTAACCGGCAAGCTTTTTACGATGAACCATCGGTAGAGTTATATGCCAATGCAAACAATCTGCTATATATAGCATTGGGCGGGGCTGGCGAAACGGGTATTAATGGTGTTACAGACTTTATATCAAGCCTGAATATGCCACCATACACACATGCCATCTGCTCCGTAGGAACTGCTACAACCCTTGCAGGGCTTGCATTTGTAAAAAATAATTTTACCCAAATACTGGGTATAGAAAGCGGTACTAAAGATAATCAGCTAAATAAAAAAGTAATTGCCTGGCAGCAACAATTACCTGATAAAGATCTGCAAATATGCCACGAGTTTTCGTTTGGTGGCTATAGTAAGTACAATACCGAATTGGTAGATTTTATGAATCAACTTTACCTGAAACACCAAATACCCACCGACATTGTTTATACAGCAAAACTTTTTTATGCAGTAGCACAATTAGCCTTACAATCTTACTTTGATACCAACAGTAAGTTATTAATCATCCACAGCGGTGGATTACAAGGCAATCGCTCTATACCCAAAACAGTTTTGCAATTTTGATGAAACCCCAACCGTTATATTTGTTTTTATTACTAAAAGGAATGCAAAAAAGAATTGTAGCAGTACTGGTATTATTACTCGGCATCTTTATAACACACGTATCTAAAGCCCAGGATGGATTGCCAGGCTTTAAGGTGGTGGATAAAGGCAATGGCCGTATTGTAATCAGTTGGAAAAACAATTTTGAAACCATCAATCAGATTGCGGTTCAACGGAGTTACGACAGCCTAAAACAATTTACTACCATTTACTCTGCGCCATCGCCGGAACTGCCCGAAAATGGCTTTGCCGACCAAATAAAGCCTGGCACCAAAGTGTATTATCGAATCTTTTATGTATTGCAGGGAGGCACTTACTTTTTTACACCGGTAAAAAGCCCTGGGGTTGGTATTCTAGTCATTGTAAATAATGTTGGCAAAAGAGATAAAGCGACAGAACTTATAAAAGAGGCCATTAAAAGCCCTGCAAAAAAAATATTTATCAAGGTATCCGACAGCCTGTATGCTACACTAATAGACGGCGAATACCTGCGTTTTAAAGATTCCATTATCAATAAAACAAAGGATACGTTATATCCACTTTCTAGCGATACTATAGTGATACTACAATATATACAGCCCTACGTTTGGAAAAGCAGTAATTATGTATATACCGATAAAGAAGGCTATTTAATAATAAACCTGCCCGAAGCGGATAACAAAAAATATGAACTACGAATTTTAGAAGAAGATAATACGCTGGTTTTAGAACTAAAACATATAAAGTACACTTACATAACGCTTGATAAAAGCAACTTTTACCACGCTGGCTGGTATAAATTTGAGCTGAAAGAAGATGGTAAAATAAAAGACCGGAATAAATTTTTAATTCCAAAAGATTTTTAGATGGCTTGGTTTACTACTGGGCTGTTTTTAAGAAATGCTGATGCAGCTTCAGCACTTGTGGCAGCACCATTTGCTGCTCATCATTGGTAATTACAAAATCGCAAAGCTTCATTTTAATAGATTCGTCTAGTTGTTTTTCCATCCGGGCAAGTACTTCATTGCGGCTTACACCATCCCGCTGCATTACCCTGTGTATGCGTAATGCCTGCGGGGCATATACGCCAATCATTACATCAAGGCAGGCAGCAGAACCGGTTTCGAAAAAAATTGCGGCTTCTTTAATAGCATAAGGCGTTGCTTGTTGTAGCATCCAGTCTTCGCCATCTTTTATAACTATTGGGTGTACAATGGCGTTCAGCTTTTTCAATAGTTCAGCATCGTTAAAAACTTTGGCAGCCAAAAAAGCCTTGTTAAGTTCATCATTTAAATAGGTTTCACTTCCAAATGCTTCAATTAGATCAGCCTTTAAGCATTCATGTTCATTCATTAACTTTTTAGCTGCACCATCCGCATAATACACTGGTATTCCCAGCGTTTCAAACACTTTAGCCACGGTGCTTTTACCGCTGCCGATACCGCCGGTGATACCTATTTTAAGCATAGAAAGCCAGTATTTAGATTTAGTATTCAGATTATAGTATTTAGCACAAAGACTAATCTGTGTAGCCATGGATATTTACTAATATTATAATCTCAAAATTGCTTACCCCACGCAGTTTTGATTGCGTGGTTTTTCTTTTTTTGCCTGCCCCGATTACTATCGGTGGGTTATTTCGGAGGAACCCACCGAAAGCCGTGCCCGGATGGAGCGACATTGGCGACCCACCGTTGAACAACATACCCTTCCTTGTTCCGCTTCCCTTTTCAAACGCAATGGTATCCATTTCCCTTCTCCATTTGGCGAAGGTGGCCAAAGGCCGGATGAGGCTGCTACTATTTGGCTTTTTAGACTACGAATAACAAGCGGTTTTAGTTTTTAGGGTAAGAAGTTCTAATATTATAAACCGAGTTGAGATAAAAATCTCTAAACAAAAATACCAAAGCAAACACGTAAGGTGGGCTTTGGTATTTTTTAATTGGGTATGATGACCGGTTATTTAGTAACGGCAACAGTAGCTGGCTTGTTCAGGTTTTTAGACCACTCAAGGCTGATAGCACTTTTTTCTATTTTGATATAACTGCCAGGGCTTACTTCAAGCTGGATGGTACCATCTTCGTTTATCTTATTGATGGTACCGTGGATACCGGCGATGGTAACTATTTTATCGCCTTTAGCCATATCTGTTTGGAATTTTTTGGCATCTTTCGCTTTTTTTGCCTGTGGGCGTATCATAAATAGCCAAAACACAAGTATCATTCCACCTAAAAAAATAAATTCGAACCCTCCGCCACCTTTGCCACCTGGCTGGCCGGCAAATAAAAGAACTGCTAGTAACATGTTGATTATTGTTTTAAAAATTGATTGATTGGTTTATTGATGGTAGTGCAAAGAGTAGCCGCAAGGGCATGCTTTGAGTAGCCGCAAGGGCGTACCCCTACGATTTCTTCTCTACATCTACGTTAAAATATAACTGAAAGCTCTGTAAGGGTTTGGTGTTAGCCTGTACGGTAATGCTTTTATTATTCATGCCCGGATGGCCCTGGCTTTCAAACTGTGCTTTTATTTCACCTTCATCGCCGGGCATTATGGGCTTGGTAGGCTTGTCGGCCACGGTACAGCCACAGCCTGGCCGCACATCGGCTATTACCAAAGGTTTATTGCCAGTGTTTTTAAAACGGTACACAATATCCAACTTTGGGCCTTCGGGTATTTTACCAAAATTCTTTATCGAATCTATCCATTCTATTGTGGTAAAGTTGGCACTATCTGCCATGGCTTTTTGTGCATCCACTTGTGTCTTAGCCGTATCTCCGCTTTTTTTTATATCGCTGTTAAGGCAGGAGGCCATTAGCGAGGCAGCAAAAAAGAAGAGGCATATTTGCTTACAAAACATATTTTAAATTTTTATTGGCGAATGTAAAGGTTTCATTACGCTTTTTTATAAGCCACTTTGTTTAGCTGGTTATTTGTTTCCAGCTCTTTGCGAATGTTATCTAAAATGCCATTTACAAACTGGCCACTCTGTGGTGTGCTATAAGCTTTGGCCAAATCTATATACTCGTTAATGGTAACTTTTGGCGGTATGGTTTCAAAGTACAGAAATTCGGCAGTACCCATTTCCATTAAAATCATATCCAGCAAGGCTATTCGGTCGGCATCCCAGTTGCGAAGCTTGGGCTTTATAAGTTCTGCAAGTTGCTGCCTACGTTCTTCGGTGGTTTCTAAAAGCACACGGGCAAATTCCCTTTTTTCCTTATTTATCATATCATCTACCTTAAAGCTGTTGGGCTTTTGTAAAAAATTCATGATTAGCAGGCGAAGCATATCGGCATCATCATCCCAGTTATTGTATTGGTATTCGGCACTGTCGGTAAAGCTTTCATTAGCCAGCATCAGGTCAGTAAAAATAAACTCCAGTATTTCCCTTTCTGTCTTTTTATCCCTGCCTTGTTCTGTATTATACACGGCATAAGGCGTACTTTCTAATAGTTGGGTGTATAGTTTTTTTATCCAGTCGTCGTTTTCATCCAGCCTTGGTTTGTATTCGGCTACGGCTTCTTTATAAAACGACGATTCCATTATTTTCCACAGTAATTCGTTACCAGCTATTTTGGTAGGTACGCTCAAGTCGTCGGCAGTAGGCCTGTATTTCGAGGCTTTTAAGTGTGCATCTGTTTCGGCATAACGGGCCGTTTCTACTATCACATATATAAGCCATGTAAATAAGGAAATTGTTTGGTCAAAATGTTTTGTGAGCAGGCGTTTGGCATCACCTATTACCAATGCTTTGCCTTCTTCGGCACGGATGGCGTACAAAGCCTGCATTACTTTAACCCGAATGTTTCTTCTACTAATCATGTTACTGCGTAAGAGCTTGTTTGTTGGGCAGCAAAGATAGGGAAGCAGGTTTAGGAATGAAGGGCTTAACTATGGCTGGGCAGGGGTGACGCAAAAAATGGGTTTAATTTTAACCATAAGTGCCATTAGGCTTCACAAATCGGTCTTCTTTTATCCACCTGTACCTAGGTATAATTGCCAATTGGGTAGTAACCGCCATACGTGCCAAGCTAAAAGCATGCGGCATCGGCAGTAACTGGTCAGGGTATATATGGATAAGCAACACTAAAAAAAATGGCACATCCCGAACAAATATGGCTAGTTACACCATAGGGGTAAAAGAAATGTTACAAACCGTAAGAAGTACAGAAGAAGCACCATTTCATACTACTTATCAAACACAAAGCATTTGTAAAACGTAAATCTGTAGTACACAACCTGAAACTAGAAAGTATAAAACCTACTAATTAACAATACCTTATGGGCTAAATGCTGCAATGTGGGCTGAGTGACTAATGTTGTATTGAATACTCACGGATTGAAGCGATTCAAAATTTAAACCTGTAAATCCCCCCTCAAAAAACAAAAAGCCCCCGCTCATTGATGAACGGGGGCTTTGTTTTCCTAAAAAGTATTATTTTAAACCGAAAGCTTTTTTAACTTTTGGTACATAATCTAATTTCTCCCAAGTGAATAATTCTACTTTTTTGGAAATCATTTTACCGTTGGGTGAAGCAAATTGCTTAGTTACTACTTCATTTTTACGACCCATGTGGCCGTAAGCAGCCGTTTCACTATAAATAGGGCTACGCAATTTTAAACGCTGCTCAATAAAGTATGGACGCATGTCAAAAAGGCCTTCTACAATTTTAGCAATTTCTCCATCAGTCATTTCTACTTTGGCTGTACCATAAGTAACCACGTTAATAGAAGTAGGTTGCGCTACGCCAATGGCGTAAGAAACTTGAACCAATATTTCGTCGCAAAGGCCTGCTGCTACTAGGTTTTTGGCTATATGTCGTGTAGCATAAGCAGCACTGCGATCTACCTTAGATGGATCTTTACCGCTGAAAGCACCGCCACCATGTGCACCTTTACCACCGTAAGTATCTACAATAATTTTACGGCCAGTTAAACCAGTATCGCCATGCGGGCCACCAATTACAAATTTGCCGGTTGGGTTAATGTGGTACTTTATTTTATCGTTAAACAGCTTGGCGTATTTTTTATACTTGCTCTTTACCCTTGGAATCAGAATATTAATAATATCTGCCTTGATCTGTGCCAGCATTTTAGCCTCTGTATCAAAATCGTCATGCTGTGTAGATACTACAATTGCATCTATACGTACCGGAACATTGTTATCGTCATACTCTAATGTAACCTGGCTCTTAGCATCTGGACGCAAATATTTAATAGCCTTATTTTCACGACGTAATGCCGCTAATTCTATCAAAATTTTGTGAGCAAGATCTAAAGCCAAAGGCATGTAATCTTCGGTTTCGTTAGTGGCATAGCCAAACATCATTCCCTGATCGCCAGCACCTTGTTCTTCTTTCTTTTGCTTATCCACGCCTTGATTAATATCTGCACTTTGTTCGTGGATGGCAGAAAGAATACCACAACTGTTGGCTTCAAACATGTATTCACTTTTGGTATAGCCAATTTTACGGATAACACCCCGAGCTATTTCTTGTACATCTAAATAGGCTTTAGACTTTACTTCACCGGCCAAAACCACCTGTCCGGTAGTTACCAATGTTTCGCAGGCCACTTTAGATTGCGGGTCAAAGGCTAAGAAATTATCGATTAATGCATCAGAAATCTGATCGGCTACTTTGTCGGGATGTCCTTCACTAACACTCTCCGATGTAAACAAATAAGGCATAAGTTAATGGGATTGGTTTTTAGGCCGCAAATATAGGCGGCCTCTCTATAATTTAGAATAAATTATTCGCAACTGCATTTTATATGGGAAAGGGCTGTTTTTGGAAGCTCCGCCACCTAGTTTTATACGACCCTGTGCTATTCGGTTACCAGTAACTTGAATGTATTGTATACCGGTACAGTTAAAGTATTCTGCAAATATGGATGATGATAATCTAAGAACATCGGTGGGCAATTTTCTGGTAATGATGCTTTGTACATAACGGGTGAGGTTAAAGTTATACTCATAAGCCGATTGGCCATTAATGGTTCGTTTGGATAGTAATATGCCTCCAAAATACCTATAATCAACGCCTACATCCGTTGGGAAACATCCGTAATTAGCTGCAGGATTTAGATCAAATGGTATCGGATTAAACTTAATTCTATCCACTGCAGTATCAAACCTATCGAGATACAGATAGTCGGGTGGCGGCATTTTTCCATTTATGGATAAGGCATCGGGTATTTGCACAATTTTTAATTCGGCTCGGTGTATAATACGGTTGGTAACATTTTTTAAGCCCGGTATGGTAATTTTTCCATAAGAACCGGGGGTGGTAAAAATGTACAGCAGGCTGTCACTAAGTTTATTATTTTCCATTTCTGATGTGGCAGTATTGCGAACAAGATTATTGGCATGTCCTGCAGAGCTGCTAGAAAAAAAAGATATTGAAGTCGTATCTACTTTATTTATTCCATTTCTGATTCTTACATAATATTCTAATCTGGTAGAGGTATCGGCTAGATTTATATAAGCCAAAGCACCCACGCCGCCTACTGTAGCTTCTATTTTAAACCCTTTAAATGCTTTTCTAAACAGGGTGTCATTTTTAAGCGTGTTAGTATCTCTTAATGCCTTTAAGAGATCCACATCATTTTTATCCAAAACAATTCTTATCTGATTTACTACCTTGTATTTTGTAGAATCCCTTCTTACAGATACCGAATCGGAAATGTTTTTAAACTGTGGATACGATTTAAAGCCAAGTTGAGAACCTGTAGTAAAACTTTTATTGAGTTTATAATATGCAGGGTAATCTCCGAGTGTATCCGCATGCATGGGTACAGGGTCGGTAATTTTTAGTACCCTAAAAGTTATAGGTTGCGAACTATCGCCATAATGCCCCCTATACGAAAGGCTTAGTACTACTGAATCTACTTCTATAAGGCTGTCTTTTGCAAAAACTCCGGGAAAAAACGAAGGCATCATTTCCATATAAATGTCCGCACGGGTACTCCCAAAGAGGGGGTCATTATTAATGCCGCCTACAGTATGGAGTTGGTTTTTGGCTAGCCTTGTACTATCTAAAAAAGGAAAATTTCTGGTAGTAACATCCAGTAGTGTATCGAATGTGTTTACATTATCCACTATCGGTATTAAGTCGCTACCTAACCGGGTGGTATCTATTTTAGTGCAAGCTGTAGCCAAAAATAAAATGGAAAACACGATTCCAAAAGTTCGAAATGAAAACACCAGCAATTATTTTAGTAGTTTAGTGAAGGCTTAGATACTTTTTAGTAAACAAGTAACGATGTAATAAAACAAAGTAGTACATGTTGTAAAAATTCTGAGCGACTATGTTAGAAATTAGTCGGTGGCAAGTTCGTTATACAATTGCAAATATGCTGTTAAATCACCATCGGAGGCAATGTAGGGTAGCACTTTCTTGCCTTTAATTTTGGTAAATTCCTCAGTAAGCTTTTTGTCCACCTGGGCTGCGCCAAACACAATAGCATCGGCATAGGTAGCACCCCCCCGAAACAAGCCTACATTATTAATTTCTGAAAAAGGAATCAAATCCTTTTCTTTAACTAATTCGCTTATAGTGGCTTTTTCAAGAAAATCTTTATCCAGTTTTTCTTTAAAAGTAGTTTCGCCTATGGTAAATACTACTTTGCTATGGGCAAAAACAGGTTCTCTTTTGTACACTGTTTTTAAATACATGGGTATTAATCCTGTCATCCAGCCACTGCAATGGATAATGTCTGGCGGCCATCCGAATTTCTTTATGGTTTCCAAAGCGCCTTTACAATAAAATATGGTACGCAGAGCATTATCGTCGTACCATTTTTCGTTCTCATCTTCAAAAACAAATTTGCGTTTGAAAAAATCATCATTATCTAAAAAATAAACTTGCAAACGGGCGTTGGGTAGCGATGCTACTTTTATCTGTAATGGATAGTCATCATTATCTACACTTACATTTATACCACTAAGGCGAACAACTTCATGTAACCGGTGTCTTCTTTCGTTAATAGTGCCAAAACGGGGCATAATACACCTAACCTCTAGGTTATTGTTGTTCGAAAGAATGGCTAATTTATTCACCGTCTCCGCAAACTCAGTCAGCTCTAAATAGGGGCTCATTTCATTGGCGATGAATAAAATCCTTTTCTTTGTAATCATGGTTGTTATTTAATGTTTACCTTTTTTAAAAAGGTTGGCAAAAGTAGCGAAAAGCAATCGTACTACAACCTTTAAACGGATTCAATTCTCCACATATCTACTAACAGATGATCATTTTCAAAAACATTGCAGATTTACAGCAATACCTTGAAAACCAAAGAGAAATAGGAAATACCATTGGCTTTGTACCCACAATGGGTGCTTTACACCTGGGACATCTTTCACTTATTGCAGCAAGCAAGCAATTACATTCTGTAACGGTTTGCAGTATTTTTATAAACCCTACACAGTTTAACAATGCCACAGATTTTGAAAAATATCCGATTACAATAGACAAAGATTGCCAGATGCTGGAGCAGCAGCAAACCGATATTTTATTTATGCCAACGGTAAACGAGATGTACCCTAATGGCCGGAAAATAAGTAATGCTTACGATTTGGGAAGGCTGGAAAACATTTTAGACGGGGCTTACCGATTGGGACATTTTCAGGGGGTATGCCAAGTGGTG
>JAYUOV010000170.1:0-4266 GCA_043760535.1 Chitinophagaceae bacterium | reverse complement strand
TTGCTAATAGCCCAGAAAAAGTATGCTCATGCTATTATAATCAAAAGTTAATAATAGTCCTCGGGTAATTAATACCATTTGCCCGTAATAATCAAATTTTACCATCGGAAAAATGTAAATGATTTGTAAATTATTGGGGTTTGGATTTTCTGACTCTTCTGTGCCCTAACTCTTTGTATTGTTTCATTGCTTTTACAAAATTATCACCTGTGTAATTAAGTGGCGCATCTATTTCTGTTTTTTTAGGATTGTAGCCCACACAATGCTTCAATATAAAGCCACTATTTGTTCCTGCCTCTGCTTTTTCTTGTGGCGATTATAAACTTTGTAATTGCTTCCGCTACGGCCATATATTTTTCCGGCTTCGTATTTACATAACAAAATAATACAATTCATTCAGATGCCATAATGGCTCTGGCAGAAGCATCACAAAGTGCATTAGTAATGTTTGAAGCACCTGTAACATACTGCTGTATGGACTTTAATGCTATTTTATCTGTTTTAAAATACATCTTTTTAGTGCGGTACCCGCAATACAGGAATGCAATAAAATGGCAAATGCTGTTTTTATTTTGCTAAGCCTAGCTATTTTTTTCTGGCAAATTGTAAACACAGACGATGTTGACAGCCTTAATAGGGGAGAAGTTACTGGCAAATTGGTTTCGTTGCGAAAACCCCAACATGTTATAAAACTATAATCCACAAATGCTAATGCCTATTGCATTGTTCCATAACTTTAGAAAAACCTATTAATGATGCTTTGGAGAAAATTCAATGGCGAATCCATTAACCTGCCCATTAAGGAGGCTGTGGAAGACGCCATAAAAAGAGAAACCCTGGCAGGAAATAACCTTAAAGTTTGTATTGGCACCGATAGCCAGGTAAAGGGCCTTGACACCGAATTTGCTACGGTAATTGTTTTTGTACGACAGGGCCACGGTGGTTTTATGTATATCCATAACGAAAAAACCACCCGCAAATACAGCATTAAAGAAAGGATGCTGGTAGAAGTGGCGAAGAGTATTGAGATTGCTTATGAGCTATGCGATCTTTTTACTTTGTACGATGTGGATATGGAAGTTCATGCAGACATCAATACCAACCCAACTTTTAAAAGTAATGAAGCACTTCGTGAAGCGATGGGCTATATACTCGGTATGGGCTTTGCCTTTAAAGCCAAGCCGGAGGCCTTTGCAAGTAGTAGTTGTGCTAATAAGGCGGTGAATTAAAATGAAGAACCAAATTAATTGCTACCGCATGCTTAGGCTGATTATTTTTTGCTTTTTCGTTTGTTTTGGCTTGCTAATTTGACAAAAAAAGTGAGACAATACATAGTTAACAAAACCCGAATGTAATAATGACCTACACAGCTGATGCCTAAATCAGATTTACGATAAAGCTCAACTCATTTGACACAACAGTTGAAGTTCTATTTACCAAAACAAAAAACTCCATTGGTTTAACGCAAAAGCGAAACTTTGACAATTTTTTTTCAAAGTAAGATTTGTTGACACCAGAAATTCTTCAAAAGATTTTTGACTTTTATAAAAGTTCTGATGCAGATTATAAAAGTGGTTGAACAATGGCTGGAGAAATAAGCGAAGAAGAACTTTCAAAAAATTTGCCAATGCCAACGACACCTGAAAAGCTTAAACTGTTTATAACACCTGTTATTATTCATATTCAAACCAAAGAAGATTGTAAAGACGGAACTTTTGGAATCGAAATTGAATGTACATGGGATGTAAAAAAATGGGCCTGGTATTTTAACTAAATAATTGAAAGTGTTTAATGCAAATGTTACCCAGATTTCGTACTACTGAGGTTCCCCGCAACTTTACCTTAGCATCTTGTGTCTTGTTCATTAAACCCTAATTATTTACTTTAACTCATCCACCTTCACCCTAGTAGGCGTATCCTTACCAGCCACTATAGACGCTGCGCTAATGGCTAAGGATTTAATAATTTCTGTCATATTGGTGAGGTTCAAGGTTCCAATTTCGTCGCTTGCTTTGTGGTAATGGGGTTCTATATCCATTTTAGAGGTAGAAATGGTATGGGCTGGTACGCCTAACCGGGCAAGGGTGGCATTATCGCTGCGGTAAAATAAGTTCTGCGTAGTGTAAGGGTCGGGGTAAAATTTAAAAGCAGTGCCGGTTAGGTTTTGCCCTAGTATTTTACCAAAATTTGTTTTTTCGTAGCCAGTAATATAGGCGCTGTTACTGCCCCATTTACTTTCGGTGCCTATCATTTCTATATTATACATGGCCACTACTTTATCGGCATTTAATTGCTGCGAAAAGTAAGTAGCACCAAAGCCACCCGATTCTTCGGCCGTAAAAGCTACAAAAATCAGGGTTCGTTCGTTATTGTTTATTGCTTTGTAATATTTAGCCAGTTGTAGCACTGCCGTTATGCCACTTGCATCGTCGTTGGCTCCGTTGTACAGAGAATCACCCTTTTCGTTTGGCTTTCCAAAACCAAGATGGTCGTAGTGGCCGCTAAAAATTACGTACTCATCTTTTTTGCTTTTTCCAGGTAAAATCCCCACAATATTTTTTAGCTTCTGTTGCTCAAAACTTTGGCTAATGGCAAAGCTGTATGCAGTAGTATCTGCACTGCTGCTCAGCACAAACACCTGCGAAAAAGCCGATGGAAACTTTGCACCTCTTAACCTTCTAAGTCCATTAAAAGATCGCATTTGGGCAGTATCAATTAGTACTAAAAGATTTTCTTTAGCTCTTGTAAGAGGGCCTACTTTGGTTCTAAAATCGTCTTTACCATTAATTTTTACAACCCTATAACTACTTTGTTCAGTTATGTTTAGCTTTTTTTGGGAGGTAATGGCAATGATGTTTTCTGGAGCTATTTCTATGCCATTAATATTACCGGTAGCATTAGTCTTGCCGGGTACCAGCATGGTAAATGATTGGCTATATTTTTTCACACCTTCCATTTGTTTCAAGCCTGCTTTTTTCATTTCGTTTTTAATAAAGCTGGCAGCTTTTTCTATACCTGGGGTAAATATTTTTCTGCCCATCATGTTGTCGGCACTCAGGGTTTTCTCTATGCGTTCCACTTCACTAAAAGTAATCAGTTCATCTATTTTTTGGCCATTGGCCAATAGAAAAAAGTTACCCATGGCAACTGCTAAAAAAATTTTTTTCATAAAAAGCCGGGATAATGGATAGTGAGATAATGGATAATGGTGCTGTAGGCTGAACGCATTGCAAATGAACCCTAAACTCTAAGCCCTAAAGACTCATCATCTCTTTAAACTTAACCGTTTGCCTGCGGCTAACTTCTATTTTATCGCCGCCTTTTAGCTCTAATAACAGGCCACCATTAAAGTAGGGTTCTATTTTTTCTATCAATCTCAGGTTAATAATATGCTTGCGATTGGCCCGGAAAAATACTTTCTCGTCCAGCCGTTCTTCCAGTGCATTCAGGCTTTTTAAAATGAGTGGTTTGTTGGGGCCAAAGAACACTTTGGCGTAATTACCCACACTTTCAAACAGGCGTATTTCATTCAGTTTTACAAACCAGCAGCGTTCGCCGTCTTTTACAAAAACCTGATCGTTGTCGTTCAGTTTATCACGGTTAATGTATTCGCCGGTGCCCACGGTTTCTTTTATCATTACCTCGTTAAACTTATGGATGGCATCGGCAAGGCGACGTGGTTCTATAGGTTTCATTAAGTAATCCAGGGCGTTTACCTCAAAAGCTTTTATGGCAAATTCGTCGTAGGCTGTAGTGAAAATTACATGCGGGGCACGGTCTATTTCCTGCAATAAATCAAAACCGGTTTTGCTGGGCATCTGTATATCCAAAAAAATAAGGTCGGGGTGATGTTGGTCTATTTTATCTATTCCTTCATCCACATTTGTAGCTTCGTCCACTACTTCTATTTCAGGAAAATCCATTAGCAATTTACGCAGTTCGGTTCTTGCAAGGCGTTCGTCGTCTATAATTATGGCTCTCTTAATCATGTACTAGGATTTAAGATTTTATTGATTTTTGGATAATTGTTATCGCTTTTACTGCAAAGTTATCACCCAGAGCTTGTATAAGGGCATCTTGCAAATCTTGATTGTAAATAGAATAGTAGGGCTTCGATCCCGCAAGTTGCTGCACTAATGACAAGTATATTAAAAAAATGGTTATCAATTATTTTAAAAAAAACAGCTTTTATAGGTTTACTTTTCAAAAAGCCCCAAAGGGGCGAAAGAAATAGCCCAGGGCAACGCCCTGGGTTATGAAATATAT
>JAYUOV010000169.1:0-4274 GCA_043760535.1 Chitinophagaceae bacterium | reverse complement strand
TGCCCTGACTTTCGGACAAGTTTTAAAGAATATTGCCCTGACTTTCGGACAAGTTTTAAAAAATTTGCCCTGACTTTCGGACAAGTTTTAAAGAAATTTGCCCTGACTTTCGGACATAATAGACACAAACGGCTACATTTGAAGAATGTTTCAAAGAAATATCTCGATACATGTACGTGCTTGGGCACAAAAAAAGAACCGTAAACCATTGGTATTAAGGGGTGCAAGGCAAGTTGGCAAAACCACTTTAGTTAAACAATTTTCTCAAGAATTTGAACAATATCTATACCTGAACCTTGAATTAGCAGCCGATAAAAAACCATTTGAAGAATTTACTAGCCTAAACATTTTATTACAAACGCTTTTTCTTGATAAAAATATTGCTTTCAACAAAAACAAAAGCACCCTCATATTTATTGACGAGATACAGGAAGTGCCGGAAGCATTAAACATACTTCGCTATTTTTACGAAGATGCGCCGGATATTCATATAATTGCCGCAGGTTCATTATTAGAAAGCCTGTTTGATAGAAACATAAGTTTTCCGGTAGGCCGGGTGGAATACCTTGTGGTAAGGCCTGTAACTTTTGGGGAGTTTTTAGAAGCTACTAACGAAACCGCTGCATTAAAGCAATTCCATCAGATCCCATTTCCAGATTTTGCTTTTGATAAACTATTATCTCTCTTTCATTTGTATGCCGTTATAGGTGGCATGCCCGAAATTGTGAGTGAATATGCTGCCACAAAAAACCTGACAAACCTCAGCAGCATTTACAATTCGCTTGTTCAGGCCTATTTAGATGATGTAGAAAAATATGCCAGAAATGCCTCACAAACCAACTACATAAGGCATGTAATAAAATCAATATTTACCGAAGCAGGTAAGCGGATTACGTTTGAAGGTTTTGGGCAATCTGCTTATGGAAAAAGAGAGATGACCGAAGCATTACATACGCTGGAAAAAGCCATGCTAGCCTATTTAATTTACCCTAATACCAGCGCCACTTTACCATTAATGCCCGACAGAAAGAAATCGCCCAGGCTACAAGTGTTGGATACCGGGATTATGAATCATTTGCTTGGAATTCAAAAAGACATTGTCGCATCAAAAAACCTGGATACAGTGTACAATGGAATAATGATAGAACACCTTGTAGGACAGGAACTGTTGGCATCGCAATACAACACTTTAAGTGAACTCCATTTTTGGGTAAGGGAGAAAAAACAATCGCAGGCCGAGGTAGATTTTATATACCCATACAACGGTAAGCTAATACCGGTAGAAGTTAAATCTGGTGCCACGGGCACGTTACGGTCGCTACATCTTTATATGGATATGGCACCGCACAACATGGCCATAAGGTTTTGTGCTGCAAAACAAAGTATTACAAAAATCACAACATTGGCAGGCACAAATTACTATTTACTAACCCTGCCCTACTTTCTGGCAACCAAAATTGAAGATTACCTTATTTGGTTCGAAGCAGAAATAAAACGGCTTGGATAATTTCAATCATACACATCCATCTGTAACACGCCACCCTGAATTAGTTGGGCATGGTTGATAGACAAAACAGGCATTTGTTTACCATTGAACCGCATCTTAAAAATACGGGCAGGCTCACCGGCTTTTTTAATACGGTTTACACGTATTCGCAATATTTTTTTACCGGGCATTTGCATGGTAGCATTGTTCACCAGCGGGTAACCAAACATGTATTCGCCGCCTGCCGGGTTCATAGGGTACATGCCTAAGCAACTCCATATATACCAGGCACTCATTTGTCCGCAATCATCATTACCGCTAAGCCCGTCTGGCCCCGATTGGTAAATACTATCAGCTACTACCTTTAACCATTTTGCAGCCTTCTCCGGATGGCCCAATGCGGTGTACATGTAAATAATGTGGTGGCTTGGTTCGTTGCCATGGGCGTATTGTCCTATCAGCCCACTCACATCTGCCGACACGTTGGGGCCATGTAATTCCGAAGGGGCAGTAAACAATTCGTCCAGCTTGGCTACCAGTTGCTCCTTTCCGCCATAGAGTTCTGCCAGGCCCGGCACATTATGAGGCACAAAAAAGCTGTGTTGCCATGCCGTGCCTTCCACATATTGTCCATCAAAACCGTGCTCCGATAGTAATGGGTCAAATGGCTCAATGAATTTCCCCTCACTATCCTTGGCTCTCATAAAGCCCGTGCTTTTATCAAACAATTGTTTGTAGCTCTGTGCCCGTTTACTGAATAATATATAATCATCCACTTTACCAAGCTTTTTTGCTACCTGTGCTATGCACCAATCATCGTAAGCATATTCAAGTGTAATGGTTACGCTCCAGCCATGTTTATCTTGTGGCAGGTAGCCATACTGTATGTACTCAGGCGATCCCCGCTGATTTTGAAAAGCACTTTTTCTCATGGCAGCGTATGCAGTATCATAGTTAAAGCCCTTGATATTTTTAAGCATTGCATCAGCTATTATGGGAATACTGTGGTATCCGGTCATGGTATTGGTTTCCCAGGTACTCAGGTCCCAAACCGGTAACAGGCCATTGTCTTTATACAATTGCAGCATGCTGTTAATCATATCGGGCAGCCTTTGGGTTTGTGTTATGGTAAACAAAGGGTTCAATGCCCGAAACACATCCCATTGGGAAAAAACGGTGTATTTATTTTTACCAGTTGTAAAAAACAATCGCTTTCCGTTGTGAGTCTGGTATTCACCGTCTGCATCGTTACTAATTAATGGTGCCAGGCAGGTATGGTAAACAGCAGTATAAAACCGGGTGGCCAGTTGCCTTTTACTGGTATCAATATGTATTTTTTGCAACTCTGTTTCCCACAAACGGGTTGCAGAAGCCTCGGTACTTTCAAAACTGTTTTTTCCGGATTTCTGCAACGCTGCCAGAGCCTTTTCTTCGCTTACACTGCTTAAAGAAACCTTTACCAACAGTGGGTTTTTGGTATTAAACTGCAAAGCTATTTTAACCTGGTTACCCAAACCCTTGTTTTGGTTATGGGTTGAATCATCTACAAATAAATAGTTAGTTACCGGTGCCGAAAATTTAGCGGCGAAATAAACCTTTTGGCCCTTGGCCCAGCCTGTACTGTAGCGGTAACCAACAAGCGTATATGGATCCTTTAACTGAAGCATCCCTGCTGTGCTTTTATCCCAGTTAATGGCAAAGCCCATATCGAAACGAAGCCAGCCTGTTTCGGCAGGAAAACTGTACCTGTGCAAACCTGTACGTTCGGCAGCAGTTAATTCACATCGGATACCATTATCTAGTTTTACCGAATAGTATCCGGGTCTTGCAGTTTCATTTTGATGAGAAAAAGGTATTTTAATTTTCTGTTTGCGAAGCTCACTTGTATCAGATAATGGCAAAACAGAAATATCGCACCAATCGCCTATGCCGGTGCCACTTAAATGGGTATGGCTAAAGCCGGCAATATGTTTACTACTGTAGTGATAGCCGGCACACCAATCCCAGCCTTCATCGCCATTATCCGGGCTTAGCTGTACCATGCCAAATGGCACCACAGCACCAGGGTACACATGGCCATGGCCTCCGGTACCTAAAAACGGATCTACAAACCGTGTTAATTTTTGGGCATTTACCAAAAAAGAGACACAACTGTTGGTTAAAAGAAACAGTACTATAATTTTTTTCATAAAAAAAACGGGGTTTCATCTTTACAAAAAACAATGCCTGGTTTTCAAGTTTGTATGCTTAAAACCAGGCATTGTGTCTGCTACCAGTTGTTAATTATAAAAGATGTTCATTACTTATTTGATATATGGATACTGACCCGTAAACCATGAAGGAACATCTTTTAACCCTTCGTAAAAAAAGAAGCATTCTCCCTTAAAACCATTGGTACGATTGGTTTGTACCATTTGTGAAAGAAAATTATTGGGAGCAGTATAAGTGCCTGATTTTAAAAGCACCCCTGGGTAAAATGGAACAGCTGGATTTTTATAAAAGTTTTTTTGTTGCGCTATAGTAGCATTATATGCTGCAATATCATATCTGTAACACTGAGGTAATATAGCATCTACCCAGCTGCTGTCAACCCAAGTAGGCCAGTCTTGTAAATATTCTGTAAGGCCAAAAGGATACGGACTGGGCGACATAGTGAACTGCACGGCTGGTTTCAGCATTTTTACTTCTGTACGCAACCGCTTTACAAATGCATTTAATTTCTTTGCCCTCCAGTTAATCCATCCTGCATCGGAGAAATTAGCCGGCGGCGAAGCTCCACCATTTTCTG
>JAYUOV010000168.1:0-4285 GCA_043760535.1 Chitinophagaceae bacterium | reverse complement strand
CCGACACCACAAGCGGCACACATGGCAGTGCTTATGTAGGCCTATTAGAGCAGGGCCTGCACTTAGAAGGACTGCTGGCAAAAAATAAAGTAACCTACAACGTTGGCTTTCGCAACCGCAACTTAAAAGGGCTGCTTGGTAGCCAAGAAACCAAGGGTAATTATGTGCCATCATCTTCCGATTTTCAGGCATATATTACCTGGCAGCCCACCACTAAATTATTGCTTGAGTTACTGGCTAATGTAGGAAATACCAAATTCACTTTGTTTCCCGAAGAGAGCAAGCAAACTACATCTGTATTTTCTCCATTATTTACCCAAAATTTGGGTTTAGATATTTATTTTGAAGGACAGGAAAAAGATAAATACCTAACGAATATGGCTGGCTTTAGTGCCACCTATAATGTATCGGAAAAATTTAAGTTAAAGGGCATGCTTAGCCGCTTTCAAAATAAGGAGCAGGAGAACGTGGATATAACAGGCGCCTACCTTTTCGGCGACCGTGATTTTGATAAAAGCCAGCCCACTTTTGGGTTGATAGTAAACCCGCTGGGAGCAGGTGTGTACCAAAATTATAGCCGTAACCAACTAGATGTGCAGGTGTACACCGCTACGCTAAAAGGCACTCTGGAAAAAGGCCAGCATTTTATACAATTTGGCAATAGCCTGAGCATTGAAAAAATTAGCGATGTGCTTAAAGAATGGGAGTATCAGGATAGTGCCGGCTATGCCTTGCCTAACCGTGTAGGGCCCTTACATTTATACCGAAGCATCTATGCCAAAAGCGAACTGAATATTACCCGCCTGCAAGGTTTTATACAAGATAATATTATAGTTAGCAGCAAGTTTACCATCAACGCCGGTATTCGTTACAACACCAATAATCTTAACAACGAATTACTCATTTCGCCACGTGTTGGGTTAAGCTATAACCCCACCCAATGGAAAAAAGATATTGTGTTTCGTGCCTCGGCAGGCATATACCATCAGCCGCCTTTTTACCGAGAAATGCGGCGGCCGGATGGTACTATAAACACAGCACTAAAAGCACAAAAAAGCTACCAGTTTAGTGCCGGTGCCGATTATGCTTTTCTGGTACAAGGCCGCCCGTTTAGGCTAACATCGGAAGCGTATTACAAAAGCATGAAAGATGTGGTGCCATACGATATAGACAATGTACGGGTTCGCTATTTTGGCACCAACAGTGCTAGTGCGTATGCTTATGGTATAGAAGCAAGGCTATATGGCGAACTGGTAAAAGATGCCGAAAGCTGGGTAAGCATTGGACTGATGAATACCAAAGAAAACCTGGAAGGTGATTTTTACCAAAAATATTATAACGCCGCTGGAGAAGAAATAACTGGTAAAACGCAGGATCAGGTTATTAAAGATTCTGCCAAAACCGACATCGGCTGGCTGCGTCGCCCCACAGACCGCCGCCTTAATTTTGGTGTATTCTTCCAGGATTATTTAAGTACCAACAAGAATTTTAAAGTATCGCTGAGCATTATTTACGGCAGTAATTTACCGTACAATATTGCCGGCAGCACCAAGTACCGCAATACACTGGAAATACCTAGCTATATACGTACCGATATTGGTTTTAGTGCCCTGCTGCTGGATGGCGACAAGAGCAAACGCCGTAGCCACAACCCTTTACGCCGCTTTGAAACGATTTGGGCTAGTCTGGAAGTTTTTAACCTGATAGACCGTGCCAACACTATTTCGTTTGCCCTGATTAAAGATTTTGCAAATAATGTTTTTACCATTCCCAACCGGCTTACACCAAGGTTGATTAATTTAAAGTTGGTAGCAAGATGGTAAGTGGGGATTGGGGATTGGGTAACAGTCTTTATAGTTTAAATTACGAATTTAGAAATGGTACTGTTCAATTGTTGGAATGCTCCCATCGTTTATTATTACGACTTTTGGATTTACACAAAGCTTTGCGATTTTAGTGGCCTTTATTTGGATAAAATGTAAGGTCAGTATGGCAGCTCCATAAAAAATATTTACAGATTGCTTTAATAGTGAATATTGAACCTTACACCTTCGCCTTACACCTTGAACTTACACCTTAAACTTAGACCCTAGAAATTACATGAAAGAATGCATTATACTGGCGGGTGGCCTAGGCACACGCCTTAGAACTGTTGTAGCCAACTTGCCAAAATGTATGGCACCCGTTGCTGGCAGGCCGTTTATTAATTACGTAATTGATTACTTTCTGGCTCAGGGTATCGAAAAATTTATTTTAGCATTGGGCTACAAAGCCGAGGTAATCATTGGCCATATTCAGGAAACTTACCCAGGTATGGATGTACAATATTCAATAGAAATCGAACCCCTTGGAACCGGCGGCGCCATTAAAAAAGCCTGCGGATTACTGGAGGGAAAAACCGCAGTAGTAACCAACGGGGATACTTTATACAAAGTGGATATTGGAGAGGCCAGTACTGCATTTGCACTACGGCCATCCAACTGTACCTTACTACTAAAACCAATGGTAAACTTTGAAAGATATGGTGTGGTGGAGCTGAACGAAAACAATGCCATTACCGCATTTAAAGAAAAGCAGTTTTACGAAACCGGGCTTATCAACGGTGGGGTTTATCTGCTCAACAGCGAATTGTTTTTGAAACAAGTTTTTACAGAAAAATTTTCTTTTGAAAAAGATTACCTCGAAGCTTTTTATGCTTTGGGCAAAATGTATGGCATTGTTCAGGATGCCTATTTTATCGACATCGGCATACCCGAGGATTTTGAAAGGGCACAGGTAGAATTTGCAGTATAGCTGCACCTATTAGCCTTGTATTTGTGGAAGAAGTGATACAATACCTGCTTTTCTTACAACAGAGGCTTGATTACTGAACCTTTTTCCTTACTTTTGCCGCCCAATTAATTATTCACCTAAAGTAAATTGTTTACATGAACAACTACGAATTGATGGTGATTTTTACTCCGGTTCTTTCAGAAGAAGATTACAAAGGCATACAGAAAAAATTTACCGATATGGTAAAAGACGCTGGTGGCGAAATTGTTTCTGAAAATGCTTGGGGATTAAAATCACTGGCGTACCCCGTTCAGAAGAAGACCACAGGCTTGTACTGGGTTACTGAATTCAGGGCGCTATCCGACTTCAATGAGAAGATGAAAATTCAACTTCTCCGTGACGATAATGTTATGCGTCACATGGTTACCAAACTCGATAAACACGCCGTCGACTACAATGTTAGAAAGATAAGTGGTGTGAAACATTTTACGTTACCTGAAAAAACGGAGGCTTAATTATGGCAAAGAATGAGATCAAATATCTGACAGCTATTAAAGCCGACAAAAGGCAAAAAAAATACTGCCGTTTCAAAAAAATGGGGATCAAATACGTTGATTACAAAGACGTTGAGTTCCTCAAAAAATTTGTAAACGAGCAGGGTAAATTATTGCCCCGTCGCATAACTGGTAACAGCCTAAAGTTTCAGCGTAAGGTTTCTGACGCTGTAAAGAAGGCTCGCCAAATGGCACTATTGCCGTACGTAACTGACCTTTTAAAATAGGAGGACTCCATCATGCAAGTAATTCTTATACAAGACGTTAACAACCTTGGCGGAATCAATGAACTGGTTACAGTTAAAAACGGTTATGCCCGTAATTTTCTTATACCGCAAAAGCTGGCTATAGAGGCAAGCAAAACCAATATGAAAGTATTGGAAGAGAAGGTAAAAGTTCAGGCTAAAAAAGAAGCCAAACTGTTGGCTGCTATTAATGAAGTTATCAACAAACTAAAAGAGGGTGCTTTAAAAATCGGTGCAAAAACCGGTACTTCAGGCAAAATTTTTGGTAGTGTTACTTCTGTACAAATCAGCCGTGCCATACGTGAACAAAAAGGTTACGAAATAGATCGTCGCCGCATTTCTATCATAGACGATGTGAAAGAACTAGGTACTTATAAAGCTAAAATAGACTTTGGTAACGGTAACGAAACCGAGGTAGAATTTGAAGTAATTGCTGAATAACATTAGCATTTAATACCTTTATACAGCTATAAAGAGCCGATACTAAAATTAGTATCGGCTCTTTTGTTTTTCCTACGCTTCCATTTAATTCGTTCAACCCCTTCAGGGTTTTCAGGCTAACACAATTTTTACCACGGGTTTTACCCGTGGCCACTGTTGTTCCGTCCTTTCAGTTATACCGTTTAATTCCAAACATTCGGCAAACAATTTTATATGTTTGCTTCGGCAATTGGTGAACCCGTATATACTTCGCTAGAAGCTTGGGATGCCAAT
>JAYUOV010000167.1:0-4290 GCA_043760535.1 Chitinophagaceae bacterium | reverse complement strand
CAGCGGGGTACCCCGCTGGGAGGGGTGAAACCCCCGCGTTGCACTTATTACTTGAACATACAGTTTAAAAAGATGTTTATTTTTGAAACAATAATTATTAAACACTTAGTACTGAAGAACGATAGATAAAAATGACAAACCTATTTTCAAAAGCAACATGCTTATTTTGTATTTCCATTTGCTGTTTTTACGGTAGTGCATTCACCCAAAAACCATACTGGCAGCAGCAGGTAGATTTTTATATAACTGTATCTCTTAACGATACAAAACATACCCTTGATGGTTTTGAGGACATTATCTATAAAAACAACAGCAGCGATACACTCAGCTTTATCTGGTTCCATCTTTGGCCCAATGCTTTTAAAAATGACAAGACGGCTTTTGCCGAACAAATGGTAGATCAGCTGGATAACTCTGTTTTTTATTTTAGCGATATGAAAGATCGTGGCTACATTAATAAACTGGACTTTAAAGTGGAAGGCCAGGTGGCCATATTAGAAGATCATCCGCTTTACATAGATATTGCCAAACTTGTTTTGCCAAAGCCATTGCTGCCTGGTAAAAGCATTAGTATTACTACGCCGTTTCATATAAAATTGCCAAAAAACTTTAGCCGAGGCGGCCATATAGATCAGAGCTATCAGATAACGCAATGGTACCCAAAACCAGCAGTGTACGATGCTAAAGGCTGGAACCCCATACCGTACTTAGATCAGGGTGAATTTTACAACAACTTTGGCACTTACAAAGTGGCCATTACACTCCCTAAAAATTATGTGGTGGCAGCCACAGGCATTTTGCAAGAAGAAGACGAAAAACAATTTTTACTTACCAGAAACAAACCCCTGCCAATAGAGCAACCCAAAAAGAAGAAAGACATTTTTGCCAAAAAGAGAAACACAGTTGACGATTTTCCAGCATCCGATGCTGCTACAAAAACCATTCATTACAAAGCCGAAAGCGTAACCGATTTTGCATGGTTTGCCGATAAGCGATTTATCGTACACCACCATGTGGTAAGCCTGCCCACCAACCCTAAAGTGGATGCATATTCTTTTGTACTACCCTCTGTAGAAAGCCTTTGGAAAAACAGTATTAGCTATACCAGCCGTGCTTTACAATTTTATTCTCAGGAGCTTGGCGATTACCCATACGGCAATATCAGCGTTGTAAGCGGCCCACCAAAAATGGCAAGTGGCGGTATGGAGTACCCAAATATTACTATAATAAATATGCCGGGCAATAATGAAATAGATTTAGATTTAGTAATAGCCCACGAAGTAGGCCACAACTGGCTGCAAGCTATGATAGCTACCAACGAAAGAGATCATGCATGGATGGATGAGGGCATGAATACGTATTATGAAAAAAAATACAGGGCAGCATATTACCCGCCAGTAATTAAGCCTAAAAAAGAATTTAAAGGCGGCATTTTGCCCGATGATCCGGGAGAACTATTACTTTACTCTTTGATAGATGAAAAGAAAGACCAACCCATGGAAACGGCAAGCGATGCTTTTACCAGATTTAATTATCCCAGCGTAGCGTATACCAAAGGCGCTTTATGGATGGAGAAGTTAGAACAAACAGTGGGTAAAGAAAAAATGAGGCAACTTATGCAGGCCTATTTTACCCAATGGAAAATGAAACACCCACAGCCTGTAGATTTTAAAAAAGTGGCGGAAACTATAAGCGGAAAAAATATAGATGAATTATTTAATCTTATTTATTTAAAAGGGAACCTGAATAACAGCGAACCTGCTAAACCCATAAAAGCTGTAAGCTTTATACCGCCTTTAGATGGCAAAGCAAAGTATATAACAATGAGCCCTGCTCTGGGGTTTAATGCGTACGATAAACTGATGATTGGAGCTGTAATTCATAACGTTAGTATGCCCACACACCCATTCAAGTTTGTATTGGCACCCATATTTGCTACCGGCTCTAAACAGCTCAATTTTATTGGTACAGCAGCTTATTCCTTTTATACTAATCCTGCTAATGCAGCCATTCAAAAAAAAATTCACAGCATTACACCCGCATTTACAATTGCAAAATTTAGTACCGACGATGGCGATGGTGACCAGTATCAAAAACTGTATCGTGGCTTTGTAAAAGTAGTGCCATCTATAAAGGCTGAGTTTACCAAAAGCACCCCCACCAGCAACATTACCAAATGGATAGAATGGAAATCTTTTTTTATAAGTGAAGGCCAGTTTGATTATAAGCAACGCCGACTGCCACAGGATACTTTTCAATTTTACGCTTTAAAAAATGGAAATATTACTAGGGCTGTTCACCAATTAAATTTTGGCATTACCAACATACGCCATTTGTACCCTTATTCTGCAGTGGCCCAATTGCAACAAACAGGCGATATTATTAGGGCATCATTTACTGGCAATTACTTTTTTAATTATAATGCGTCGCAAGGTGTTAGCATCCGTTTTTTTGCGGGTAAAATATTTTATAACAATGCCAAAACCGATAAGCTTCGTTTTAGCAACAGCCGCTACCACTTTACCATGTATGGCGCCAATGGCGACGATGATTATACATACAGCAACCCATTTATAGAACGTAATCAAAGCACCGAATTAAAAGGTAAACAAATAATGATACGTGACGGTGGCTTTAAATATCGAAGCGATTTTAGCAGCGAAAGACCCGGCCGTACAGATAACTGGCTGGCCGCTCTAAACCTAGCTTTCGATATACCAAACAGCATCAATCCGCTCTCAGTTTTGCCCCTCCATTTACCCCTTAAATGGTTTGCAGATATTGGCACCTATGCCGAAGCTTGGGATGAGAACAATCCCAATCCAAAGTTTCTGTACAGCATGGGTTTGCAATTACCCATATTAAAATGCATTAACATTTATTGGGCCATTATACAGAGCAAACAGTTTAAAGCACCCAACGAATTAAATGGAACTAAATGGTGGCAAAAAAATGTAACATTCAGCATTGATTTGCAAAACGTGAAACCCGAAATTGCTGGAATAAATTTGTGGTAGTTGGCTTTAAAAGTTAGTATAAGTTTCATTTTTTAGCCATGGTGTAGTACTACTATTAAGCGACATTGGCGAACGTTATAAATCCCGTAGCATTACGGGACTCCGTTCATAAATGGTACTACTATTTGGCATCGCCAGTACCTTTATATAACCCTTCCTTTACTTACCAGCAATAGCCATGCACTTATTAATAAATAATCAAATAGATAAATTCCGCTGGGACGATGCCATTCGTAAAAGCGCTAACGGGCTTATCTATGCATGGAGTATTTATTTAGATTATGTATGCCCTGGCTGGAGTGCATTGGTAAATGATGACTATACGGTGCTGCTGCCACTAACCCATAAAAATAAATACGGATTTAGGTACTTGTATCAACCACCATTTTGCCAGCAGCTTGGCGTTTTTTCAACTAAAGCTATTACCGAAATAATTGTAATAGAATGGATAGCTGAATGCAGAAAGCACTTTTCTTTCGGAGAAGTTTTTCTTAACAGCAACAATACTTTTAACATTCCGCCCGGGCATCTACTACATAATAATTACATAATTCAATTAGATAAACCCTACCAACAAATTAGAAATAATTACACCAACGACCTGCTGAAAAAAAACCTGCTACGAACAGAAAAATTTAACCTGCAATACCTTGCAGATAGCGATGTAGAAATGGCTGTAACTACTTTTAAAGAACTATATGCCAAACGTACACCGCATGTAACAGAAACCGATTATAAAGCTTTTTTAGCATTGGCAAAAAACCTTTATAGTACTGGCAATGCATTTGTACGCCAAGTAAAATTACCCAATGGCGAACTGCTTGCATGTGGCCTTTTTTTTACAGATGTTAAGCGTATTTATAACATTGCATCTTCCACATTACCCAATGGCAGAACTTTTGAAGCCAACCATTTTCTCTTCGATCAATTGATACAGGAGTTTGCCCAAAGCGGCCTTGTGCTAGATTTTGAAGGAAGCGACATCCCTGGTATTGAACGGTTTTACAAAAAATTTGGTGCTGTAAACGAACCGTACCCATTTTTAAAATGGAATGCATTACCATGGCCTATAAATTTGTTTAAAAAGTAATACCAACAGCCGCAAAATCGGGCATACTATTTTACATCTTTTTTGCAAGTTTGTGAAAATAACTTGAGCAAATCAACGAAGTTACGTATCCGTTTTACCAACCCCATATTTAAATATCAATACTACGGCATCACCTTTGCACGATGCAAGATGAGAAATTAAACAAGTCAGATCAAATGCGTC
>JAYUOV010000166.1:0-12660 GCA_043760535.1 Chitinophagaceae bacterium | reverse complement strand
TATATAGCTACTGCAAAAAAACAAGGAATCCCCATCATGCAAGCACTCGCAGATGCCATTCAAGCACGCCCTTTTGTAATGTCGGCCTGAATAGTTACTATATAACTACTATTTAGTTTGTAACGTGTCCAAATTATATCTACAGCACTTTTAGATAAATAAAACAAATCTGCTGCACTATGGTGTATGCCATTTACATTTTTTTTAATAGTCAATCTATAATATTCGTATAATTTATTCACTTTCTTTTATAACTCATTTTTTCATCAACCAAAATAAATATAGTTATTAATAACTACAATATTTTTATTATAAAACATATTTGGGGCATAGTAAAATAAAAGTACTCATTTGCCGATTGTGGAAGAATATGCTGTTAACACCACAATATTTGAGATGGTAAAACTAAGAATTGCTGAGGGTGGTATTTACACCCGTATAGGTGATATTCTGGTATAAGAACGGGTTGACGTTTTATTTATCCTTGTGAAAACCAACTGCAATTTTTATGGTATTATAATTATATTATTGCATTGTTTCATTCCATGTTTTGTAGTTAGATGCATACCGGGCATGGCTTTCATCCGCCATTTGCAGTGGCTTACATGGTACCCAATGGTTATACATTTCGGCTGGTAATTGCTGGTATAATTTAGTGCCTTCTATTTTCCAGCCCATCATTTCGTCGCTTACTTCTTTTATTATTTTATATGGATTGCCAACAACAAGGCTGCGGTTCGGGATAATTTCATTGGCCTTAATAAAACACAATGCCCCTACAATACATTCGTTTCCAAGTACTACATTGTCCATAATAACGGCATTCATTCCTACGAGGCAATTGCGGCCAATAGTAGCTCCGTGTATAATGGCACCGTGACCAATATGGGCTCCTTCTTGTAGCAAAACCGTTACGCCTGGAAACATGTGTATGGTACAGTTCTCTTGCACATTACAGCCATCTTCTATAATGATTTGCCCCCAGTCTCCACGCAGTGCTGCACCCGGCCCTATGTAAACATTTTTACCAATTATTACATTGCCTGTTACCGTAGCGTGTGGATGAATAAATGCTGTTGTATCGGCTACTGGTTTGATGCCATTAAATTGATAGAACATGATATATATATTTCGAAATATTTTTTACAAAGAAGCCCATTGGCAAGTACGCAAAGAAATAATTAATTTACACCTCCCACTCTTTTGTTTTTCGATAAACGGTTCCTTTAAATATGGCTACCAATTCTCCATCCTGTTTTTTTATTTTCACTTCGTAAACGGCAATGCTTTTGCCAAGGCTTACTTCTTTAGCAGTAGCAATAATGGTGTCGCCTTTATACAAGGGTTTTAGGTGAGAGATGGAGGTTTCTATAGATACTGCCTGCTGCCCATGGCTGTTACTGGCAAACGCTAATGCACTATCGGCTAGCGAAAAAGAGATACCGCCATGTGCAATGCCAAAGCCATTGCACATTTCTTTTCGGATGGTCATTTGTAGTGCACAAAAGCCTTCGCCTTCCTGCAAACGGATAGCCCCAAGCCAGGCCGTAAAGCCATCTTTGGCCATCATTTGGTCTATCACTTTTGTGGCTTTGGATAATTGCATAAAAGGTGTAAAATTATTTTCCTTTAAAAACGGGCAGCCTCTTTTCTAAAAAAGACGCTACGCCTTCGCTGTAATCTAAAGTATGTGCGGCTATGTATTGCAGCTTGTCTTCGGTTTGTAATTGCTGCTCTAGGTTACTGGTAAAAGAGGCGTTAAGCGCCTTCTTAATAAGCGCCAATCCTTTAGTGGGCATTGCAGCTAAAGTAGTGGCTATTTTTATAGATGCTGTAGTAAAATCTGCATCGTCTAGTACCTTATAAATCATACCCATCCGTTCGGCTTCTGTGGCAGATACCTTATCGCCGGTCATCATTAAAGCACTGGCTTTTTGCCAACCAATAAGTCGGGGCAAATGGTAGGTACCGCCACTGTCTGGTATCAATCCTATTTTACTAAAAGCTTGTATAAATGATGCTGAAACCGATGCTACCACTACATCGCCGCACAAAGCAATATTAGCACCGGCACCAGCAGCCACACCGTTTACAGCTACCACTACCGGCTTTTCAAGGTTTCGTAATTTTATTACAATCGGGTTATAATGTTCGCTTAAAATCTTTTCAAAACCCGGTGCGTCGTCGCCTGTTAGTTCTCCCAAATCTTGCCCAGCACAAAAAGCTTTGCCACTACCCGTAAGGTACACACAGCGTATGTTTTCGTCTACAGCACATGCATCTAAAATAGATTGTAATTCAAGCGCCATTGCACGGTTAAAAGCATTGAATTTTTCGGGCCGGTTAAGGGTAATAACTGCTACGTTGTTTTGTATTTCTAATAAAACGGAATGCATGGTGGCGTACGATTTATGGATTGGTAATAGTAATGCTGCTGAAAGAACAAAATATGGGATTGAGTGAACAATGGTGGAGGCATATACTATTGTTTATAGCATTGCTAAAATTTCATCCACATACTTTCTGTCGTTACAAAGGCGTGGCACTTTATGCTGTCCGCCAAGCTTGCCCTTGCTGCTTAGCCATTTGCTAAAAGTACCGGTAGGTAAATGATGGACCAGTAGCTGGCGAAGGGCAATATCCTTGTACCGCTTGGCATCATAATCGCTGTTTACGGTGCGTAATGCGGTATCCAGTTCAAAGGAAAATGCTTCGAGGCTAGCCGGGGCTTTTTCAAATTCTATCAGCCATTCGTGGCCGCCCTTATTGGCTTCGCTAAAATACATAGGTGCGGCCGTGTAGTCGGTAATAATAGCGCCGGTTTTTTCTGAGGCCATGGCTATGGCTTTATCGCTGTTATCTACTATCACTTCTTCGCCAAAGGCATTAATATAATGCTTTAGCCGCCCACTTACTTTTATCCGGAACGGGAACACCGTGGTAAACTGAATGGTATCGCCTAACAGGTACCGCCACAAGCCTCCGGTGGTGCTGATAACCGGCGCATAATTTTTACCTACCACCACATCTTTTAGGCCAATGGTTTTTGGATTTTCCTTTCCAAATTCTTCCACCGGCATAAATTCAAAAAAAATGCCATGGTTCAAAAAAAGCAACATACCGTCTTCATCAGGATCGGTTTGGGCACTGAAAAAACCTTCGCTTGCATTATATATTTCTAGGTAACGGATGGGCTTACCTATAAGCCTTTCGAACTGCTCCCGGTATGGCACAAAAGATACGCCACCATTAAAATACAGCTCTAAATTAGGCCATACTTCGGCCAGTGTTTTCTTGCCACTTAATTCCAATATACGTTTTATTAAAACCAGCGTCCAGGTGGGTACACCGCTAATACTGGTTACATTTTCCAGCATGGTGGTTTTTGCTAATACTTCTATTTTATTTTCCCATTCGTCTAGCAGGGCAATGCTTAGTTCTGGGGTACGAAGCCAGTGGCCCCAAAAGGGTGTGTTCTGCATTAACACTGCACTGAGGTCGCCAAATTTTATATCATCATTAAGGTTGGCCACCTGATGGCTGCCGCCAATTACCAATCCTTTGCCGGTTAGCAGGTCGCTATCCGGAAAAAGTTTGTAGTATAATGTGAGTGCATCTTTTGATCCCTGAAAATGGTTCTCGTCTAGGCTTTCTTTACTTACGGGTATAAACTTGCTACGGTCGCTAGTGGTGCCGCTGCTTTTGGCAAACCATTCCACAGGTGTATTCCAAAGAATATTTTCTTCGCCGTTCATCATCCGTTCTATGTAGGGCTTTAAATCGTCGTAATTACAAATGGGTACGGCTTGCTTAAAAGCCCGGGTGGTAAAGGTTTTATTAAAACCATGCAAGCGGCCAAACACTGTATTTTGTGCCGATGTAACTAAGTGCTGCAGCACATGACGCTGCGTACCCACCGGATCTTGTATCCATTGGTCGATGGCATTTAGCCGAAAACGGGCCAAACGGCTAATGGCAGGACTGAGCAACTTCATAATTAGGTGTCGGTTGCCGCCAAAATACGGAATGAAATTGAAATAAATACCTGTATCAAAATTGTTAGCCTCCGCACAGCAGCTTTCACTTGTTTTATATCTCTGTTTACTGTACTTTTTATATCTGCTTTTTTAGAACATAGCCTGTAGAACTTTTTTGTTTGGCATTGGTAAAAAATACTTCGTAAAACGTGTTGTATTGCCGTACTATATATAGCATATCGCCAATGGTTACGTATGCTTTACGTTTGGTAGCCACGTTTGGCTCATTATAGAAATAGGATTTATTAGAGATTACCCGCCCCTTAACTTCCTGCTTTTCGTACAGTTTATTGATGTTGAAATTGTCAATATTCCATCTTGAAATTTCCGATGAAGGAATATTTACTTTTTTCATGGTGGCTTGCGGGTCGCCGCTTTGAAATGAGATATGGCTCTCTTTAATAAGTTGCCAACTTTGCAAAACAGGATTCCAGCTAAAACCAAAAGTATTACCCCATCGCCAATTACTACCGCCATAAAATTCAAGGAAAAAGGCATTGTTTTTAATGGTAACACTCGCATAAGGGTCGCCCATTATACCACCACACTTCTTACACATTATTATATATTCGTTTCTTTTGGCAAGTTGCAGTTTACCATTTGTAAGTTGTAGCAGCACCATTAATGGCCGGTCTATGTTCATGGCAGTATTTTCAAAATCAGTATCGGCTTCTTTAGTTTGGTAAAAGATTAATACTACATCTGTTTTCTTATCATTATTAAGATCGCCGAAAGCGGTATCTTTTATTGTAAAACCCGGTGGCACAATGGCTTTTAACTGTTTTATCAGCAACGCTTTTTGAGATGCTACATTCAGATAAAAACCAATAAGGAGTAAAAAAATTAGTCGTTTCGTAACAGGTAAAAAAGAAGATGAACAAGGTTTTAGTGTAGAATTCTATTCCAACTTATAAAGAACATGCTTGAAAGTATCAATGGCTCTTACACACGTAAATACTGTTTTATAAAACTAGGTATCTAAAACAAAAGATTCAGTACTTGCCTGCCAAACAAAAATAATAATGGCCCCAATGGAAGAAGTAAATATGCTCAACAGATCAGATGCCAAAATGCATCAGGAGTACCCTAAATTTCCTAACGGGCAATCAACTTTAAAAATGATTACACCCGCCACGAAAATGAAAAAGATTTTGGCGTGTTTTGATATAAAAGACGGGGATAAAATGACCAATGCAGAAAAAGCAAATGCCCATATTGGGACTTTTGCATTAAAAATGAATAGCATCTCTTAATTGGCTTTTTTATTTTTTCTTTTTACAAAGAATTACAAAATGTTTTTTAGGAATGAAATATAGCTAAACAGCCTTTTAATGAGCATTTTGTAAATGTTTCGGTAGCTAAGAATGTATCCGTAACAGCCCTACTACAAAAAAAATGACCACCTTTTTGCAAAGGCAGCCACTTATCCTTTTCCTAAACTAAACTAATCAACCAAACAACCTTCCTGATTTTCGAAACAGGATAATATTGAACGTTTTTGGCATTTCGAACGTAATAAAGCTGCCAATTGGCAAAAGCTGTAGGGGGAGGGGTCGAACCTCCACGGGGCGGTTAGCTGCTGCACATCATGATCGGATTGCGAACCCGAACCTAACTAGTGGTCAACCCTAGTCGGTGGTGCTGCAGCACCATCGGCGTTATGCAGTGTTTATTCCGTACTCCCCACCCTCGAGACAAGAGGGCATGTCTGCCAAAAATTTCATCACCCCACAGTGTAGAAGTTTACAGTTTTTTAGTTGGTAGTTGGCAATTCTTATGCAGAAATGCCGACTACATACACTGATAAACCAAATAAACTCAAAAGAACTTTAAAAACGGATTGACAATTTTTGCAAACTGCCAACTGAAAAACTGCCAATTGTCAAAAGCTGTAGGGGAAGGAGTCGAACCCTCACGAAGCAGTTAGCTAAAACACAAAGATTAGTGGTCAATCCTGGTCGGGATCCGGTCCTGTTATAAAGCAGGGCCGGGCACGGCTCTATGTTTAAGTTTATTCTGTACTTTCCACCCCCGAGACAAGGGGGCATGTCTGCCAGTTTCATCACCCTACAATATATATTTGCCTTTAGGCAAAAAAGAACTATTTAACAAAACCAACTGTTTTAATCCACAGGACTAGGGGGTCGCCGCCAGTTTCATCAGCCTACAATATAAAAGTTTACCTAAAAAATCCTTCGTACTGCTTTATAGTTGGCAATTAGCCAAACTGATTTGAGAACCCTAAAAAAAAATCAAAAAAAATTCGAAAGAACTTACTATTACTAGAAAACTTTTGTTAATTGCTCCTACTTTCCACTCACATTTTTAGAATTTCCAAAAACAAACCCATTATCCATTGCTTCTTTTCTAAAAATGATTGAAAAAGAAAACAAAAACCTGTTAACTTTCCAACTTGTTTCGCTTTAAAAAGCAATTGTTTGTTATTTGATATTGCAATGTTAAATAAAATGCCATTGTTTTTCCAAATTATCTAATGAAATTTATAAAACTTTCGAAATAAATCAAACTATACCAAAATATGTTTGATAAAATTCAAAACCCCACTTCATTATGGCAGGAAAATTAAACCTCGATAAGCTAGATTACCAAATCATCCACGAAATGATGGAGAATGCAGAAATATCGTACGCCGATTTGGGTAAGAAACTTTTTGTAAGTGGCGGCACCATTCATGTTCGTATAAAAAAGCTGCACGAAATGGGAATTGTAAAGGGCAATCGCCTGGCCGTGGATATTAAGCAACTTGGTTATGATGTAATTGCCTTTATTGGTATTTATCTGGAAAAAAGTTCGCTGTACGATAGTGTGGCTAAAGAATTACGTAAAGTACCAGAAATAGTACGCCTAAATTATACTACTGGTAATTACAGCATGTTTGCCGAAGTGGTTTGCAAAGACATCAGCCAGCTTCGTTTTGTATTACACGATACGCTGCAAAAGATTAAGGGCATCGAAAGAACCGAAACGCTTATTTCGCTAGAAGAAAGCTTTAGTAGAAACGTGCAGGTAATGCAATGATTTTTTGATGTAAGATCTCCGATGTAGGATTTATTACAAGTTAACGGGCAGCAACTAAGAATGGCATCCATTAAATCAATTATCAATTATCAATTATCCATCATACCGCATCTATAACACTACATTTTTTTATGTGCATGTATGGCAAATAATAAGGGCCAGTTGAAGGGGAATTGTTGTTTTTGTTGCAGTGGTTACTGTAGCTACAGCCTTAGCTGTTTTGTTTTGTTGTGCCAAAATAATATTTGTCTGCTATGTTAACCGAAGCTGGTAATTCATCTTTATAAAATAAAGGTTTTTTATGTAACAATAACCCCCAGAACCTGTACACACCCTACGGCACTACCGATGAGTTGTATATGCTTATTGGCATAGCCGAACCAGATGCGGTTTACAAAACCATTAATACATACTTTTAGTTAGTTACTTAGTAGGGTTTGGCGAAAAAAAATTCGGTAAATTCGTTTTAAAAGGCATGAATGCTTTAAGTGAAGATTTGCGGATACAGCAAACAAATGTGGGGCAACTTAAAATATTAATATGCCATTCAGATTCTAAAAAGGCTTAATATCTTACGCAATCATTCTGCCCCAAATTTTTAATAAACCACACCCGAATTCCCAATTCCTAGTCCCTAATTGTTACCTTACGGCCATGAAGAAAAAACTATTCTTGCTAGATGCTTTGGCACTCATTTACCGTGCCTATTATGCATTGATCCGTAGCCCACGCATTACAAGTAAAGGAAAAAATACCAATGCACAATTTGGGTTTACCAATACACTTATAGAAATCATTAACAAAGAAAAACCTACGCACTTAGCTGTGTGCTTTGATACCCACGCCCCAACAGAAAGGCATACTGATTTTACCGAATATAAAGCCAACAGGCAGGAAGCCCCGGAGGATTTATTGGCTTCGATACCCGATATAAAAAAAATTATTGAAGGCTTTAATTTACCCGTAGTAGAGGTGGATGGCTACGAAGCAGATGACATTATTGGGGCATTGGCAAAAAAGGCCGAAAAAGAAGGTTACGAAGTTTTTATGGTAACGCCAGATAAAGACTATGGCCAACTTGTAAGCGAACATATTTTTATGTATAAGCCACCCGCCTATGGCAACGATAAAGAAATATTAGGCCCAAAAGAAATATGCGAAAAATGGGGCATTAAAAATGTAAGCCAGGTAATAGACATACTGGGGCTAATGGGGGATAGTGCAGATAATATACCAGGCATACCCGGCGTGGGCGAAAAAACGGCAGCTAAACTATTGGCACAATACGAAACCTTGGAAAATGTATTAGCCGACGCCGAAAATATTAAAGGCGCATTGGGAGAAAAAATACGGAAGGGCAAAGACCTGGCAATTATGAGCAAAAAGCTGGCCACCATTATCCTAAATGTACCATGCGAATTTCATGAAGAAAACTTTAGATTAAAGGAGTTTAACAAAACAGCATTAGAAGAAGTATTTACCGAACTGGAATTTAAAACACTAGGCAAAAGAATACTGGGCGACAATTTTAATGCTTATAACAATATTGCAGAAACAACGCCACCCGTAGTGGCTTCTCAAATGGATCTTTTTGGTAATGCAGTAGAACAACCCGAAGCAAAAACAGTAGTAAGTAATGTAGAAGATTCGCCAGAAAGAAGCGGCATAGCAGCCGATAAAAATATTAGCAACACACCACATGAATATCATTTACTGGATACAGAAATGGCCATCAAAAAATTTGTAGCGGAGGCCATAATGCAAAAAGAGATTTGTTTTGATACAGAAACAACTGGCCTCGATGCAAACGATTGTGAACTGGTAGGATTAAGCTTTGCTTATAAAACCGGAGAAGCCTGGTATGCTCCCTGCCCCACAGACCAGGACGATACCAAAACTTTACTTCAACTATTTAACCCCCTTTTTAATAAAGCTGATATTATTTTAATAGGACAAAATGTAAAGTACGATTTACTGGTACTAAAATGGTACGGTATAGAACCCAAAGGAACCGTGTATGATACTATGCTGGCACATTACGTAATAGAGCCCGAAGGCAGGCGCAGCATGGATTTACTAAGTGCCCAATACCTTAGCTACGAGCCGGTACATATAGAAGAACTGATTGGCAAAAAAGGTAAGACACAAGGCACTATGAGGGATGTGGAAATAGAAAAGATAAAAGAATATGCCGGAGAAGATGCTGATATTACCTGGCAGCTAAAACAAGTATTGGATCCGTTAGTAAAAGCAAGGGAAGTAGAAACATTGCTACACGAAGTAGAAAATCCGCTGGTAAAAGTGCTAACTAATATGGAGTTTGAAGGCATACGGGTAGATATGGAGTTTTTAAAAGACTACTCTAAAGTGCTGGAAAAAGATGCCAAGGTTTTTGAAGATAGTGTGTACCAACAGGCAGGCGTAAAGTTTAACCTGGCTTCGCCTAAACAGTTGGGCGAAGTGCTGTTCGATAAAATGAAAATAGACCCAAAAGCTAAAAAAACAAAGACCGGCCAATATGCCACAGGAGAAGATGTACTACTAAAATTAGCTAAGGAGAATAAAATTGTAGACGACATATTAGGCTTTAGAGAACTTACCAAACTCAAGAGTACTTATGTAGATGCATTGCCCGTTTTAATTAATAAAAAAACAGGCCGTGTGCATACTTCTTACGCACAGGCCGTGGCCGTTACGGGCAGGCTTAGCAGCAATAATCCCAACCTGCAAAACATACCTGTACGTACCGAACGTGGCCGCGAAATACGCAAGGCATTTGTACCAAGAGATGCCAACCATGTGCTAATGAGCGCCGATTATTCGCAGATAGAACTACGCATAGTAGCAGCCATTAGCGGCGACCCAAATATGTGCGAAGCCTTTAAAACCGGCAAAGACATACACACAGCCACAGCAGCCAAAGTATTTAATGTAGATGAAAGTGCAGTAACCAAAGAGATGCGGTACAAAGCTAAAAGTGTTAACTTCGGTATCATTTACGGACAAGGTGCATTTGGACTGGCCGAGAATTTAGGCATCAGCCGGGGGGAAGCCAAAGAAGTTATTGACAATTACAAATTGCAGTTTCCTAACATACAAAAATACATGGACGAAACCATCAACTTTGCCAAAGAGCATGGTTATGTACAAACACTCCTTGGCCGCAAACGCTGGCTTAGAGACATCAATAGCAGCAACTTTACTGTTCGTGGTTTTGCCGAACGAAACGCCATCAATAGTCCCATACAAGGCACGGCTGCCGACATGATTAAACTGGCCATGATTGCCATCAGCAAAAAAATTCAGGATTCAACACTTAAAGGACGGATGTTGCTACAGGTGCATGATGAACTAATTTTTGATGTGCCCAAAGATGAAGTGGAAGCCTTTAAGCCATTGATTTTATCGGGTATGCAAAATGCATTGGTATTGCCGAACAGCGTGCCAACGGAGGCGGAAGTTGGGGTAGGTGACAATTGGTTGGCAGCACATTAAAAAAAACAACAAATGCTCTCCACCGAAATAACCAATTTCCTCTTTAACTTACAAATGCACACAGTGCCACCACATGGCATAGAAACCCTGTTCCCTTTTGCCGAGCAAGCTACAAGGCAGGCCTGCAAAGCGTTTTATGGTAAATATTACAACGGCAACAATCCGCGGTACTGCATCATCGGCATTAACCCCGGAAGGTTTGGTGGTGGCGTTACCGGCATCCCATTTACCGATCCCATACGGTTGCAGGAAGCATGTGGCATAGATAATAGCTGGCAAAAAAAACAGGAATTATCCAGCATATTCGTGTACGATGTCATCAAGGCTTTTGGCGGAGCCGAAGCTTTTTACAGCAAGTTTTATATTACATCTGTAAGTCCGCTAGGCTTTACAAAGGATGGTAAAAATCTGAATTACTATGACGATAAAGAACTCATACAAACCATTAAACCCTTTGCCATCGATTGCCTGAACAAGCAGCTCAATTGGGGCTTACATCGCACAACAGCTTTTTGCTTTGGCGACGGAAAAAATTTTAAATTTCTATCGCGGCTTAATAACGAACACCATTTTTTTGAACAAATTACACCCTTACCACACCCACGGTATATTATGCAGTATAAGCTTAAGCAAAAGGAAATGTACATCAGTAAATATCTGAAAGCATTTGGTTTATAAATTCAGCACTACTTACCCTTTAAACTGAAACCGCCAGATATACTATGCCTAAAAGACCGATCGTTATTGGGGCTGGCAGGGCATGCAAAAAAAAGACACAATTAAATATGCAAAGGGGAAAAACTTATTAGGTTATAGCATTGGTAATTGAGCCTACGGTGCCAGCCTTTCTATTACCCAATTATTATTGTTTAGAGCATACCGTATCCTATCGTGGAGGCGGCTGCTGCGGCCTTGCCAAAATTCTATCTGTGTAGGCTTTACCAAATAGCCGCCCCAATGTTCGGGTCTTGGAATTTCTGTTTCGCTGTATGTTAGTTCCAGTTGTTTTACATTTTCTTCCAGCAAACTTCTATCGCTAATTACGGTGCTTTGCGGCGAAGCCCAAGCTCCTATGCGGCTACCAACTGGCCTTGAGTTAAAGTAGGCATCGCTGTCTGCTGTTGGTATTTTTTCAACCAAGCCTTCTATACGAACCTGCCTTTCCAATTCTTTCCAAAAGAATACCAATGTGGCAAATGGATTGGCAGCCAGTTCTAGTGCTTTACGGCTTTGGTAGTTTGTAAAAAAAACAAAGCCATTTTCATCGTAGCCTTTCAGTAAAACAATTCTGGCATCGGGCTTTCCTTCTGCACTAGCAGTGGCTAAAGTCATCGCATTTACTTCGTCAATATTGCTGCTTATGGCTTCGTTCCACCATGTAGTAAACTGATGGATTGGGTTGGTTGCTACTTCATTTTCGTGCAGCGACTGCAGCTTATAATCTTTTCTTATGTTGGCTATTGCATCCATTTGGTTTCAAAATTAGTGGGTTGGCTATTAATGCTAGTTCATGTAACAAACAGCTTTAATTCAAAAGGCTATAAAAAAAACAAATCTTGAAACATTTTTTATTACACTTTTCTTTAGCTGTATCATTTACAGTTTCGATGTAAAGTAACACCATCAGTTGTAATAAAGTTCTAACAGTGGTTACAGAAAACCAACCGGCAACCATGCATTAACATAAAAAACAGCAAGGCATAACACAGAAATTCAGAACTCCTTAACCCGTGATCTGAAACAGCTTACTATTCGCAGTCTAAAAAGCCGGATAGTAGCAGCCAGTTGAACGGAGTCCCGTAATGCTACGGTATTTACAACGTTCGCCAATGTCGCTCTATCAGGGCAAGGCTTTCGCTAGGTTCCACCCCGAAATAATCCACCGATATTCATCGGGGCAGGCGGGACAGGCAAAAAAAGAAAAACTACGCAATCAAAACTGCGAGGGGGTAAGGAGTTCTGTAATTAGGATACATACAGCACTTTACTATTCTTAGATTCAAGTAATAAATGCAACTTTTAGAGTGGTACAATATGGCTTTATATTTTATCAAAGGATAAAGGGATTGCTCCCTTTTCCCTTTGAATG
>JAYUOV010000165.1:0-1534 GCA_043760535.1 Chitinophagaceae bacterium | reverse complement strand
ATGTGTTTGTAATACCTGCCACAGGTGGTGAAGCCAAACGCCTTACCTATCATAGCAGTGGCGAAATGCCATACAGCTTTTCACCCGATGGTAAAACGGTACTGTTTGGTGCAGCCCGTTTGGATGCAGCGGCAAACAGACAATTTCCCACTGGCAGCATGCCGGAATTGTACAGCGTTGCTGCAAATGGCGGACGCATTAGCCAGGTATTTACTACACCAGCAGAAGAAGTGAAAATGAGCGCCGATGGCAAAAAAATTTATTATCAGGATAAAAAAGGTGGCGAAAATATTTGGCGTAAACACCACAGCAGCGCCATTGCGAGGGATATTTGGGTGTATGATGCAGTAGCGGGCACGCATAAACAACTCACCAAGTTTGCAGGCGAAGATCGCAATCCTGTTTTGGCAGATAATGATAAAACAATCTTTTATTTGAGCGAAGCTGATGGTAATTCTAATGTATATAAAATGAATGTTGATGGCAGCGGCAACGCAGCTGTTACCAATTTTAAAACCCACCCCGTACGGTTTTTAAGTGCTGCTAAAAGCGGTACACTTTGCTTTGGGTACGATGGCGATTTATACATCCATGCAAACGGCAAAAGCAAAAAGCTACCAATTATTATTAATGCAGATTCTCGCAGCACCAACGAAAGAAACATGCCTGTTACTACCGGCGTAGGCAATATGAAATTATCGCCCAATGGAAAGGAAGTAGCTTTTGTGTACCGTGGCGATGTATTTGTGAGCAATGCTGATGGCAGTGGTACAAAACAAATTACTAAAACACCTGAAGCGGAAACGAATGTAACATGGCATAGTGATGGCCGCATGATGGCATATGCCAGCGAACGAAATGGTAAATGGAGTATTTACAAAAGCGAATTAAGCCGGAAGGAAGAACCCTATTTTTTTGCCGGCACTCTTATAAAAGAAGCGCTTTTAATTACCGGCGATAAAAGTGTACAAAGCCCTGAACTAAGCCCTAACGGAAAAGAATTAGCCTACGTAGAAAACTTTAATACCTTAAAAATATTTAACCTGGCTACAGGGCAAAGCCGCACTGTTATTAACCAAAAAGAGTGGTTAAGCTGGGGCGATGGCGGCCACGAAGCAAGCTGGAGCCCTGATAGCAAATGGCTGCTTGTAAGTTATGCAGAGCAGGGCATTGGCAATGGCGAAATTGGTATTCTAAGTGCCGATGGTAAAACAAAGCTTACCAATATAACCCAAAATGGTTTTGGCGATGGCAATCCACATTGGATGATGGGTGGCAAAATGATGTTGTGGTTTAGCGACCGGGATGGCCTGGCCAGCAAAGCCAATAGCGGCAGTAGCCAGACCGATGCCTATGGCCTCTTTTTTACCCAGGATGCATGGGATACATACAGGCTGAATAAAGACGAAGCGGCGCTTATTAAAGATGTAAAAGATAAAGCAGAAAAAGCAGATACCACAAAGAAGGCAGTTGTAAAAAAAGACAGTGTAATGATAGATTGGGCTTTTCTTGAAAACCGCAAGGCCCGCTTAAC
>JAYUOV010000164.1:0-4338 GCA_043760535.1 Chitinophagaceae bacterium | reverse complement strand
CAGATTAAAGTGAGCATTGTACCCACGTTACGAGAAACGGACGGACTTGCCATGAGCAGCCGAAATATGCGGCTACAAGTAGCAGATCGGCAGATAGCCCAGGCCATTTACAAACAGTTATTGGTGATGAAACAACATATACTCTACACCGATATTGCCGAATTAAAAAATGCCACCACCCAAAATTTATTAGCTGCCGGATTTACCAAAGTAGATTATGTGGAAATAGCAGATGCTGAAAATTTACAGCAGCAACTATCATTTTATCCTAATAAAAAAACAGTAGCACTGGTAGCTGCATATATTAATGAAGTACGGCTTATAGATAATATGCTACTCAATTAGAGAATTTGACATAAAAAAAGCGTTCCGCTGGCACGGAACACTAAACTTATAAAACAAAAACCAACAAACTTTACTTGTAATAGCCTTTTACCATAAATACACATTCTTGTATTTGCTTCACCTGCAGTGTTCTTTCTTTACCTTTTATTGAGTTAGATACTGGCAATTTTATACTTCTGAAAGTGGTATCTTCTTCTTTTAGTTTATTCAATGCCTTGGCAATATTGTTTGCTTTGTTTGCAAATACTACACCGTTAGCATTTACTTCTCGGCTGTTAAGAATACCAATTACATCACCATTTTTGTCAAGAACCGGGCCACCACTGTTTCCGGGGTTGGCCGGTACATAAATCTGTACACTAAGGGTGTCATCGTTATAGCCAGTTGGAGCACTTAGGTAACCTTTATCATAAACTATAGTATTTCTAGGATAGCCAAGGGTAAAAATTTCTTCACCAAGTTCAATATTACTTTTGCGAATGTTGTAGGGTAAAATTTTAATGGCTGTAAAATCTTTATCATCTATTTTAAGAATTGCAATGTCGTTAGTGGGGTCGTTGTACACTGCTTTGGCGTAGTATTCCTTGCCATTATTTACCACTACAAGCGTAGCAGCATTATTAATTACGTGGCTATTGGTAACCAAATATCCATTAGCATCTATCAAAAAGCTGGTGCCTGCACTGCGTTGTTGCTGATCTTTAGGTGCCTTTGGTATTGATTTATTAATGTTAATGATGGCTCTGCTCTGTGCTATTTGGTTTTGCTCAATTTTAGAAACATCTCTTTTCAACTGATCTACATCCGCATTTGTTTTTGGGGTAAAATAGCTCATCATACCGCTAATGGTTAAAGCAGTAATACCTGCAATAGAAGCGGCCACGGCCACAGTACGTTTGTGCCTGTTCCAGAATTGGATCACTTTAGCACCCTTAGTAGTTACCGTTTCACTTTGAAATATTTTGCCAGTTTCCAGTAAATGATTGTGGATGTTGTGCAATTGCGTTTTCATTCGTTTTTGATCTCCGAATTGGTTTATCTGGTTCAAAAACAACTGGTGCTCAACTACCATTTGATCCACTTCCGGGGTTTTATTCCGTAAATCTTCAAAGTAGATTTTTTCCTGTGTGGTCATCTCACCGTTGAGATACCGCTCCACCGCGTCTAATAAAACAATTGCTTCCATTACACATTTTTATATTGGGCAAAAAATAATTTCTTTAGTCGCATTAGGCACTTATACTTCTGGTTTTTAGCATTGTCGGCATTGGTGTAACCAAATTCGTCTGCTATTTCCGTCATGTGCTTTTTGTTAATGTAGTAGGCTTCCAGCAAGCTTTTGCAAGGTTCGCCCAGGCTTTTCATTGCTACATCCATCATTTCAAAATTCTCGTCCAGTTGCTGCTTTTGTTCTATTTCTTCTTCCACCGGAATGGTCTCTTGTAAACTGTCTGTCGGCGTTACAAATTTGGAGCTTTGTTGAAGTCGCTTCAACCAAAGCCTGCGGCAGATAGAGTAAACGTACGTTTTGATTTGAGAGGTGAGGATAAAATTTTCATCCTTCGATTTTTCATACAGCACCATCATCGCCTCCTGAAAAATGTCTCTAGCATCGTCGTACGAACCATTATTCTGTATGATGAACGACTGAATCATTCCAAAATTCTGTTTGTACAAAATCTCTATAGATGAAGAGTCGTTCCTCGCAAGACCTTCCAATAAATTTTTGTCGTTGCTTTCAGCTTTCACGTTTCTTGATTTTAATACAGCGTGCCAAAAATAGTAACCCAGTCTTTTATTTTCGAAAAAGATAATTGGCTAGTGTGTAAGATGATCCCATTTAAAATGATTGACCGATAATAGCAAACTTAAACATACGACCAAGTTTAATTTTTATAACTGGTTCTAAATAATAAAGTAGAGCTTTAGGTAATTGTCATTTTGTATTGCTTTCAGTTTAAGGTGTTCACTTACATAAGTCAGGATGCAGTATTGCCCATTCTTTTTGCCTCAAAAAAAAATAAAAAAATATTTTTTAAAACAGGCGGTTACCTTTCATGCCATGTGGGTATAAACTTCAAATTCATCACAAACAAAAAAAATTAAAATGAAAAAATTATTTTTCGTAGCTGTAATCGCTGCCGCAATGGTATCATGTACTGAAAGTGCTGCTCCAGTTGTAAACCAAGATTCTATCAATGCTGCTAATCTTGCTGATTCTTTAGCTAAAGTTGCTGCTGCAACTGCTCCTGCTATGGACAGCATTACTGCCAAAGTTGATAGTCTTGCCCCTAAGGTTGACACAGCTACTAAAATGAAGTAATTCTTAGGATTTTTCATATGGCAAGCAATCGTTAAGCCGTCCCCATTCCTGGGGAGGGCTTCTTTTTTAAATGTGGATTTCATATTATCACCACATCTGTCGTCCAGGCGTTTTAATTAGATAAACATCAGAAGTTGCCAAGGTGCAACAGATTAAAATGATTGGATTTTTAAAAGGGGAGAAGGGCTTGTTCATCAACCTTGCAGGTTATCGGTTGAGGCATATTACAGTAACCCGCACCCAATCATTTTTTTCAGGATTTCAGTTGGCTATATTAAATAGCTGGTGGTTTGCATGTTTATTGCCAATTGCCAATTGTATCACTGCCAATTGTTTCCATTTATCTTTTTTAAAACAAATACCGAAATGACTTTCGAACAATTAGGCATTGAAGCAGGGTTGCTTCAATCTGTAACGGCTTTAGGTTTTACCGAGCCCACCCCCATTCAGGAACAAGCTATTCCTATATTATTAGCCGGCACCAAAGATTTTATTGGCCTTGCCTCTACCGGAACCGGTAAAACAGCAGCCTTTGGTTTGCCACTTTTACAGTTGGTAGATAAAGACCAACGCTTTCCGCAAGCCCTTATCATTTGCCCCACAAGGGAATTGTGCATACAGATAACCGAAGATTTAAAGAAATTTAAAAAACACCAGCCTGGTGCCAATGTAACGCCTGTGTATGGTGGCACATCTATAAGCATGCAAATACGTGACCTTAAAAAAGGTACACATATAGTAGTAGCTACGCCCGGCCGTTTAATAGATTTAATAGAACGCAAAGCCATAGACCTTAGCCAGATCCATTATGTGATTTTAGATGAAGCCGATGAAATGCTGAACATGGGTTTTAGAGAAGATATTGAGCATGTGCTGCAGTTTACCCCTAACCGCCAAAGCACTTGGTTGTTTAGTGCCACCATGCCGCCAGAAGTAAGGCAGATTAGCAAACGTTTTATGAAAACGCCTGCTGAAATTACCATTGGTAAAGTAAACTCCACTAACGTAAACATCGATCACCAGTACTGCATTGCCAGCGGCCACAACCGCTACGAAGTACTGAAACGTATTATCGATTTTAACCCCGGTATGTACGGTATTATTTTTACCCGTACCAAGCTGGATGCACAAGGCATAACCGAAACATTAACCCGTGAAGGTTACGATATAGAAGCCCTGCATGGCGACCTTAGCCAGCAGCAACGTGATGCGGTAATGAACCGTTTTCGCCAAAAAACAATACAACTTTTAATAGCTACAGACGTAGCTGCCCGTGGTATAGATGTAAAAGAAATTAGCCACGTAATTAACTACGAACTGCCTGACGATATTGAGGTTTATACACACCGTAGCGGTCGTACTGGCCGTGCAGGTAACCAAGGTATTTGTGTTTCCATACTTGCTGCTAAAGATGTGTACAAGCTCCGCAGCATAGAAAGGCTGGTAAATAATAAGTTCCATAAATTGGATATACCAAGTGGTAAAGATGTTTGTCGTAAACAGTTTTTCCATTTTATAGATAAGATGATGCGTACCGATATTAGCCATGGCGAGTACGAAACCTACATACCTATTTTAAACGAAAAGTTTGCAGATGTAAGCAAAGAAGAAATTTTACAACGTGTAGCTGGCCTGGAGTTCGACCGTTTTTTGAAATATTACGAAAATGC
>JAYUOV010000163.1:0-37770 GCA_043760535.1 Chitinophagaceae bacterium | reverse complement strand
TAAATGTTTTTGCCGATTTCCATTCTGTTTTATCTTTCAAAATCACCATCATATCACTTGCTTCCATGGGCATTGGGTCGGTGGGTACTTCGCCGCTGCCAATTTTGGTTACCACCATTTCCACTTCGGGAAACTGTGTTTTTAAAATATGGGCTGCCTTTTGTGTGTTAATGATCGTTGTGTTTAGACTACTGCCGGTAAGCACCCTTGTGTCCACTGCAAAGTCGCCTTCTTCCAGGGCAGGGATAAATTCGCCGCCTAATAAACTAAGGACGATTACAGCCAAAACAAACAGGCTGATTACAGATGTTAAAACGAGCTTTGGAAAATTGAGAACTTTGGTTAAAGCATATTGATACATGCTTTCTATCCTGCCCATTATCCTGTCGGACCAATTGGGTATATGCTTCAATTTCTTACTCAGAAAAAGTGCACTCATCATAGGTATGTATGTAAGCGAAAGCAGGAAGGCACCTAGCAATGCAAAGGCTACCGTTTGGGCCATGGGCTTAAACATTTTACCCTCGATACCTTGTAGTGTAAAAATGGGCAGGTACACTACCAGAATAATTATTTGGCCAAATACGGCACTGTTCATCATTTTACCAGAAGTATTTTTCACTTGGGCATCCATTTCGGTCTGGCTAAAAGTATAGGCACCATCTGTTTGTTTTCTGTGGCTTAAGCGGTGCATTACGGCCTCCACTATAATTACAGCCCCATCCACTATCAGTCCAAAATCTAGAGCGCCAAGGCTCATTAAATTTCCGCTAACACCAAACAGGTTCATCATAATTACCGCAAACAGCATGGCTAAAGGAATTACCGATGCCACAAGTAAACCAGCCCGAAAATTGCCCAGAAACAACACTAAAACAAATACCACAATCAATGCTCCCTCCATCAAGTTTTTTTCCACCGTTCCAATAGCGTTATTCACCATTTTTATACGGTCTAAAAAAGGTTCCAGCAAAATACCTTCCGGCAGCGTTTTTTGAATTTGAACGATACGTTCCTTTACATTTTTTATTACCTCGCTGCTGTTGGCGCCTTTCAGCATCATTACTACAGCACCAGCCACTTCGCCTTTATCATTATAACACATAGCACCATATCGTGTGGCATTTCCTATTTTAATATCGGCTACATCCCTTATAAACAGTGGTGTTCCGTCCTCTGTATTTTTTACGGCAATATTTTTCAGATCTTCAATACTACCAATAAGCCCTTCGGTACGAATGTATAAAACCGTTGCCCCTTTTTCTATGTACGCACCGCCGGTGTTCTGATTGTTGTTTTCTAATGCCTTAAAAACATCGGTAATCGTTATATTGTAAGAAAGTAATTTGTTAGGATCTACCTCAACAGAATACTGCTTTAATTTGCCCCCAAAACTGCTTACTTCTGCCACGCCTTTTACACCCAATAATTGTCTGCGAACAATCCAGTCCTGAATGGTTCGCAAATCTGTTTCATTATATTTGTTTTCATAACCATCTTTTGGCCGTACTACGTACTGGTATATCTCTCCGAGGCCAGTACTTACGGGGCCAAGTTCTGGCGTGCCAATACCATTCGGAATTTCGGTTTGCACTTTTTGCAATCTTTCTGCCACCTGCTGCCTGGCCCAATACAAATCGGTTTCATCGTTAAAAACAATGGTAACAAGCGACAACCCGAATCTGGAAAAACTCCTTATTTCTTTTAATCCCGAAATATTATTATTGGCCTGTTCTATGGGAAAAGTAACCAGCCGCTCTATATCTGTTGCACCAAGAGAGGGGGCAATCGTAATTACCTGCACCTGATTATCGGTTATATCTGGCACTGCATCTATTGGCAATTGGGTAAACTGGTAACTGCCATAGCCAATAAGGGCAATAACAAGTAGCCCAACAATGAGCTTGTTTTTTATGGCAAAGCCTATTATTGCATGTAGCATAATGGTTTTGTTTAGTAATAATAATAAAAGGTGGCCATAAGTTAAAATCCAAAGCATGGCTGCATAAAACGAATGATCATTTATGCAACAAAACCTTTATAAAATACTAACAAAACTTAGGAGGTTGCCAAATGTTGGCGTGGTAGCTGGAAACAAGAAATTCATCCTCTACTACATTTTTTGTGCGTTGCAAAATTATTGTTAGCAGCATATCAGAAACCTGAACTGCAACCGGCATATAGGCAATAATAAAAGTAGCGGCTATATCGCAACTCGTTTTAAAAGGTAATTGCATGTCCCTGTCGTAATCGTCATCTTTTAGGCTGCCATGCAAATAATGGAGGGCTAAAAAGTGCAAAAAAGTGATGTTTGGATCTTCTTTTTTGTGCTCCGCAAAATGTTCAAAAACAACTGGCAATTTCAACAACTGATGGGCTTCTGTTGTTGAAAAAAGATAAACGAAGAAACATAGTATGGCCGCAGCTTTTTTCAATAGGCGAATATAAAATGATTTTTACCTAAAAGCAATGCTTACAATCGTCATAAAGCTTCAAGAGTAAAAAGCAGAACCATTTAAGGGGATGGCTATGCCTGTTTTTTTTCATTTGTAATACCCCACATGGCACATATTGCTTTACCCAAAACCTTAGATTTGGGTATTCCTAATTGCCCAATTTGCTGCATGCCCATAGATAGCGGCGGGTTGGTAGTCTGTAACCCATGTAATTTCGCCATTGATTAATGAACATAAAAACGATAGCCCGAAAAGTACTGCCGCAAAAGGTTCGGCTGCAATGGAAATTGTGGCAAAGGGCTGCAAAAGACAAGCGACAGGCTGTTTGTTTTGCCACTACCAAAAGCAAGCAATCGGTAGCTAAAGTGTTTCCATTTGCCTTATCAGAAACACAACCCGTTTTGCCGGGTGCCACATTGGAAAACAAGCTCAATAATCTTCGCCTTGGTGCGGCACAAATACAGCATATAGTAATAGCACCCAACGAGGTGTTTTCTTTTTGGAAACTTGTTGGAAACCCTTCTGCTAAAAATGGATTTGCCAAAAGCCGCTCCATCATAAACGGAAAACTGGAAGCCGAAACCGGTGGCGGATTGTGCCAGTTGAGCGGCATTATTTACCTGCTGGCCTTAAAAGCCGGGCTAAGCATTATAGAACGCCACCACCACTCAATAGACATATACAAAGAGGCCGAACGCTTTACACCTTTGGGTGCCGATGCTACAGTAGCTTATGGTTATAAAGACCTACAGTTGCTAAATCATTTACCCCAAAGTATTTGTTTTGCTTTTGTAATAGCAAAGCAGCAAATAACAGCTACACTGCACAGCCAGCAAGTGTTGAATGCAAAAGAGATTTCATTCCATTATACCTACCTCGGCAATAACGTAGCAGTAAAAACGATTTGTAATGGGCTTTTATTTTTTACCAACTTGTATCAAAAACCCAATTCAAATGACTGAGTAAAATCAATTGAGAAGGTCACCATTATTTATGATACTTTACATGTGTAAAATGGAAGTATGCACCTTTAAAGTAAAAGACAACTACTAACCTCCTTTTTAAATTAATTGTATGAACCGTAAAGATTTTTTAAAGTCGGGAACGCTGGCAGGTGCTGCTACACTGCTAGCTACTACCAATGCATTTGCCCAAAACCTTACCAACAACCCAATAGACAAACTGGTGGATGCAAATGGCAATTACATACTGCAACCATTGCCTTACAGCGAAAGTTTTTTAGAACCTTATATGGATGCCGAAACCATGCACCTGCATTACACATTTCACCATGGTGGTGCGGTAAAAGGCGCTAATAAAGACTTGGCCATGATAAAAAAAGCCATGGACGAAGGCAATTTGGAAACGGTAGATTACTGGACCAAAAAACTTTCTTACCATTTTAGCAGCCATGTGCTGCACTCTATTTTCTGGACCAACCTTACCAACAAAAAAACAGAGCCTGCCGGCAATCTTTTACAACGAATTGATAAAAACTTTGGCAGCTTTGATAAACTAAAAGCCTTAATAGCCGCCACTTCTAAAAACGTGGATGGCAATGGTTGGGGCATTTTAGCCTATCAGCCGTACAGCGATAGCCTAACCGTATTGCAATGTGAAAACCATGAAAAACTGACCCAATGGGGTGCCATTCCATTATTGGCGATAGATGTGTGGGAACACGCCTATTACCTTAAATACAAAAACAAAAGACAGGATTTTGTAGATGCCCTGTTTAACATCCTTAACTGGGATAATGCAGCCCAACGTTTGGATACTGCCATAAAATTGGTTAAATAGCAGCCCATTTAAGCAAACAATAAACGTATGCAGCTAATCGAAGTAACAAATAACCAAACCGCCAATGATTTTATTAAGGTAAATGTGCTGGTTAATAAAAATGACCGCAACTACATACGCCCATTGGATAAGGATGTAAATATGGTGTTTGATAAAGAACAAAATAAATCGTTTCGGTTTGGCGAAGCCAAACGCTGGGTTTTAAAAGACGATAGCGGAAACCTGATTGGCCGTATTGCAGCGTATGCCAATAAAAAATACCGCACCAAAGGCGATGAACAACCCACAGGCGGTATTGGGTTTTTCGATTGCATCAATAATCAGGATGCAGCCGACACTTTGTTTAATACCGCCAAACAATGGCTGATAGATAAAGGCTTCGAAGCTATGGATGGCCCTATAAATTTTGGCGAACGAGATCGGTGGTGGGGCTTGCTGGTAGAGGGTTTCCATCAGCCGCTTTATTGTATGAATTACAACCAGCCCTATTACCAAAAGCTGTTTGAAGACTACGGTTTTCAGGTATTTTTTAACCAAATATGCTGGGGCCGCCCCGTACGTGGCCGCCTGCCCGAAAAGTTTTATACCGCCCACGAAAAAGTAGCAAAAGATCCAAATTTTTCGACCAGAAAAGTGGAAAAAAGCAACCTAGATAAAGCAGCTGCCGATTTTGTGGCGGTGTATAACAATGCATTTGCCGGCCACGATGGCAATAAGCAAATGGAGTTAAAAGCTGCCCAAAAACTATTTCAAAGCATGAAGCCAGTAATGGACCCCAACTTGGTTTGGTTTGCATATTATAAAGAAACACCCATTGCATTTTACATAAACCTGCCAGAGCTGAACCAGATTTTTAGGCACCTTAATGGCAGTTTTGGCCTGCTGGCCAAGCTAAAATTTCTTTGGTATAAGTGGCGCAAAAAAAACACCAAGTTCACCGGTATTGTATTTGGCGTAGTGCCAGAATACCAGGCACAGGGGGTTGATTATTTTATGATTGTAGAAGCTGCAAAAATTTTGCAATTTAAAACCAATTACCTCGAAACCGAACTGCAATGGCAGGGAGATTTCATCCCCAAAATGCTCAATATTTCCAAGAATCTAGAGTTTAACCAAACCCGAAAACTTATTACTTATCGCTACCTTTTCGATAGAACTAAGGAGTTTAAACGGCATCCGATTTTTTAAAACTATTACTGGCAGATGCATACCGTTACATCTTAGCTTTACGCTAACTGGTAGATTTTTTTGGAGCCATAAGCCAGTGCTACTATCAGGCAACATTGGCGAACGTTGTAAATCCCGAAGCATTACGGGACTCCGTTTAAAATTTGTGCGACTATGAGGCTTTTACAAATTGTAAATCTCAATTTGTAAGTCAAAAATACATTTCCTCCTAACTTTACAGCCCCATGGATAAATTCATAGTATCGGCACGTAAATACCGCCCACAAAACTTTAATACGGTTGTAGGGCAGGGGCATATTACCACTACGCTTAAAAACGCCATTCTTAATAACCAACTGGCCCATGCATTCTTGTTTTGTGGCCCAAGAGGTGTGGGTAAAACCACCTGTGCCAGAATATTGGCCAAAACCATCAATTGCGAAAACAAAACACCCGAAGGCGAAGCCTGTAACGTATGCAATAGCTGCGTCAGTTTCGATGCCGGGGCATCGCTAAACATACACGAACTAGATGCCGCCAGCAACAATAGTGTGGACGATATACGTGCCTTGGTAGAGCAAGTACGCTTTGCCCCACAGGCAGGAGAATACAAAGTGTACATAGTAGATGAGGTACACATGCTGAGTGCGGCTGCCTTTAACGCTTTTCTTAAAACATTGGAAGAACCGCCGCCGTATGCCATTTTTATATTGGCAACTACTGAGAAACATAAGATACTCCCCACTATTCTCAGCCGCTGCCAGATTTTCGATTTTAAACGCATTACCAATGCCGATACGGTAGAGCATTTACAAGAAATTGCAGGAAAAGAAACTATCAAAGCTGAAAAAGCAGCACTGCAACTGATAGCCCAAAAAAGCGAGGGTTGCATGCGGGATTCGCTAAGCCTGCTAGACAAAATTGTAAGCTTTACGGGTGGCGAAGTAACCTACCTCAACACCATAGAGAACCTCAATATTTTAGACGAGGATTATTACTTTAAAATGCTGGAAGCCTTGCAGGCACAGGATCTAGCCACAACTTTATTAATCTTTGATGAAATACACCGCAAAGGTTTTGAAGGCGATATGGTACTGAATGGTTTTGCCGAATTTATACGCAATGTAATGGTGTGTAAAGATGCCAAAGCTGCCAAACTATTGGATGTAGTAGAAGGCATGCAAAGCAAATACCAAAGCACCGCACAGGCCATTGGCCTCTCCTATTTGGTTAGCGGATTAAACATCTTGAACGAGGCCGAAATACATTTTAAAATGGCCCGCAACCGCCGCCTGCATGTGGAGCTGTGCCTTATAAAACTATGCTATCTGCAACAGGCATTGGAGCTAACCGCCGAACCCAATGGCGAATTGATAAAAAAAAAACGAATTGACGGCCCTGTAGCTTACCGCACCAAAGCCATTCCGGCTTTTACCTTAAAAAAACAAGCGGCAGAACAGCAGCCCACAGAAGCTACATTATTTGTAGCATCAGAACCAGTACTTAATCTGGCGGCAGAGGCGGCATCGCCAGTTATGCAGATGCAGCAACTGCTACCAAGCCAGCACGTAATTGCTGCTAAAAGCCTAATGCCTACAGCTACAGGTGGAGCTAAAAAATCTTTGCTGGCATCGCTACAAGAAAAGCATACCATTAGCAATAGTAGCGGTAATACTGCCGAAGCCATGCCACTTACCCTAGAGGCTGTAAAGGCTTTGTGGAACGGCTATGCTGCCAAATGCAAAGAAAAATTGCAACATTCCATTGCCAATAGTTTTGAAACAGCCACCCTAAATATATTGGATGAACAAACCATAGAAGCTGTATCCTTATCCATCCTTACCCAAAAATTTATAGAGCAGGAAAAGGTAGATGTGCTGCAATTGTTTCAGCAGCATTTCCGTAGCCGGAAAATTCAATTTCTGTACCGGGTAGAAAGTAACGGCACGGAGCATAAACCAATTGATAATAAATACCTGAGCAGTGCCGAACGCTTTAGGCTAATAGCCGAACAACACCCGTTGGTGGTGGATTTAAAAGATAAGTTAAGGTTGGAGCTGGATTATTGAGTGGTTCTTCGAAATGGGGTAATGTATTGCCAGTCATTAGTCATATTTAGTCAACAAGTAAATATTTACTATTTTTTGAAGCAAAAATTTGGGCACCCGGGCGGGCTATACGCTACAAGTCCTCGGTGGCATAGTTGCAGGTAAGCTTCGCTGTTCAAAAAAGCTTCCGCCACCTGTGGGCTTTTCGCTACTATCCCTGGTGCAGCATTTCAAAAATTATATATGCAACCCACTTTTATAATACTGGCAAAAAAGAAATTTTTAGTTTTGCTTTTGTTAATTGCAGGTTTATTTTCCTTTGCCCAGCCTGCAAAATTTGTTACTGTTATTGATGCTCAAAGCAAGCTGCCCATTCCATACACCACTTTAAAATCTATTGGAAAACAAACTGGCACATACACAGATAGTGCTGGCAATTTTTTTATAACAGCCGACTTTTCAGATAGTTTAAGAGTATCCAGTGTTGGCTATTCTAGCGTGGTCATCCACCAAAATAGCATCTTAAAAATACCATTTATCTACAACCCAATATTGGGGTGTTAAACCCAATCATTGTAACCAATAAGAAAATAATTGGGGCAGCAATATTGGGTATTAGTAAAGCGAATAGAACTACAATATGGGGTAGCGGCGGTAATAGTAGCGACGAGTTTGCCCAAAAAATAATATTGCCAGATACGAACAGCACTTACTTTGTAAAACGTGTTTACATAGGTGCATCAAGGTTTTACCCAGGCATTCCAATGGTCTTGCACATTTATACTTTAGGTGCAGATGGTAAGCCAGATGTTGAAATATTGCAGGATAAAATTCTATTTACAAAAGAAGATTTTAATAGAAAACAACAACGGTTTTCTATTGATTTGATGCCATATAAAATTTACTTGAAAAGGTTGGCCGTTTACGTTGGTGTTGAATGGCTACCTGTTTTAAAGCGAAGGGCTGGTTGCACCGCAATTATTCTTACAGGAGATTTGCCAGAGGAGCTGACTTTTGTTCGATCAACATATTTTTTGAACTTTCCTACTTGGGGTCCCACTTTTAAAGGCTTTAGTAAAACCGTCCAATCAAACCCCAACAACACCATCATTTCTATAGAAGTGGATATTTTAAAATGATTGAATCATGGCACTTGCTTCTCTTCAATCTGCCTCTTTTCGTTTTTTATAGCATTGCCAGATAGTACCATCATTAAAAAACCAACAGGCAAAAGCAGGTATCTAATTTTCTTCATATCGGCATTGTCCTAAAGACGCTTTGCCCCTACAAATTCCTAAATTTTACTCAGGCAAAAAAATATTAGTTGTTTATGCAACTAATATTCCTACTTTTATGTCAAAATAGTTGCATAGCTAACCAATGGCCAATAATCAATTTAAGAGGGGGGAATTATATAGTGTAATAACCGGAATGGCTAATACAGCTATTGCGAGAAGACTTCAAAAGAATTTCAGACAAGCAGGTGTGGAACTTACGGTAGAACAATGGAGTGTATTGGTTCATTTATGGAAGGAGGATGGCCTTAGCCAGCAGGAACTCTGCAACCGTACTTTTAGGGATAAACCAAGCATTACCAGACTTTTACACAACATGGAAAAGCAGGGTTTGGTAAAAAGGGTAAGTTGTAAAACCGATCGCCGCATTAATAAGATACAATTGAGTGATACGGCCCGGATGATGAAGGATCAATCTACAACCATTGCCAACGATACTCTTAACGATGGGCTGGAAGGTGTAACCAAAGAGGAAATAGAAGTAGTAAAAAAGGTACTGCAACAGGTGTACGATAATTTGAAGTAGGTAGTTGTTGGCGCAGGAATGAGGCGTGGCTTTGTGTGTTGGCTTCCTGTGCCATGGCGTTACTCGGTTATAAATAGCCACATGGTTGAATTTTTAAGACAAGTAACAAACCGGCACAGGCCAGGAGGCCTGCGCCAGTATTGAATCATAAAATACCAGTTACAAGTAATCAGCGAATTCAAATTTGAAAGACACACACAAGCACCCCTTTAAGGGACGGGGGCAGCACAAACCCCAATAACCACACAGGAAAAATCAAAAATCATAAATCATAAATCAATGAGTACCGCAACACAAACCACAACAGCCCTGAAAGGCGGCGAATGGCTGGTAAAAGAAACCAACCCTGTTGATACATTTATTCCCGAAGATTTTTCGGAAGAACAGAAAATGGTGATGGACATGTGCCAGCAATTTCTGGACGCAGAAGTGCTGCCCGTTATTGAACGCATTGATAAACAGGAAGATGGCCTAATGCCTTCGCTAATGGAAAAAGCTGGGGAACAGGGTCTATTGAGTGTTTCTATACCCGAAGAATATGGTGGATTGGGTAAAGATTTTGTAACCACCATGATTACAGCCGAAGGCCTTGGTGGTGGTTTTTCGTTTAGCGTGGCTGTGGCCGCACATACTGGTATCGGCACATTACCCATTCTGTATTTTGGCACCAAAGCACAAAAAGAAAAATACATACCCAAACTAGGCAGCGGCGAATGGAAGGCTAGTTATGGCCTTACAGAACCCAACAGCGGCAGCGATGCCCTGGGTGCAAAAACCACTGCTACACTTTCGGAAGATGGCAAACATTACATACTCAATGGCCAAAAATGCTGGATTACCAATGGCGGCTTTGCCGATGTTTATACCGTTTTTGCAAAAATTGATGGCGACAAATTCACTGGTTTTATTATTGATCGCAATACAGAAGGCTTTACCCTTGGGCCGGAAGAACATAAAATGGGCATTAAGGGCTCATCTACCGTTCAGCTCTATTTTCAGGATGCAAAAGTACCTGTAGAAAATGTGCTGGGCGAAATTGGCAAAGGCCATATTATCGCTTTCAATATTTTAAATATTGGCCGTATTAAGCTTGCTGCTGCTGCATTTGGTGGTTGCAAAAGAGCTGCTACCACTACCATTCAATATGCAAATACCCGGGAACAGTTTAAACAACCTATTGCCAATTTTGGTGCTATTAAATACAAACTAGCCGAAATAGCCACCCGTATCTGGGCCGATGAAACAGCCGTTTACCGCTGCTCACAAGCCATCGGCGATATGGAACATGCACTACAAGCCGCCGGCAAACCATTTGCCGAAGCTTTGCTTGGCGCAGCCGAAGAATATGCCATAGAATGTGCCATACTTAAAGTACACGGCAGCGAAGTACTGGATTATGTGGTGGATGAAGGCGTGCAGGTACACGGCGGCAATGGTTTTAGCGACGAATACATTATCAGCAAGGCTTACAGGGATAGCCGCATTAACCGTATTTACGAGGGCACCAACGAAATAAACCGCTTGCTTACAGTGGATATGGTGCTGAAACGTGCCATGAAAGGACGGCTTGACCTGATGGGTGCCGCCATGAATGTGCAGAAGGAATTAATGAGCATTCCTGATTTTGGCAATGATGATGATGGCCTATTTGCAAAAGAACGCAAGTACATTGTAAACATGAAAAAAGCCATACTAATGGTGGCCGGAGCAGCCGTGCAAAAGCTGATGATGAAGATAGAAGGCGAACAGGAAGTGCTGATGAACATTGCCGATATGGCCATAGAAACCTACGTAGCCGAAAGCTGCCTGCTAAGGGTAATGAAGCAGGTAGATAAAGTAGGTGAAGCGGCGTACGCAGAACAAACCGATATGATGCGGGTGTATCTAAACGATGCTTTGGACAAAGTAAACAAAGCCGGCAAAGAAGCCATAAACGCATTTGCCGATGGCGATGAACAACGCATGATGCTACTGGGCCTGAAACGCTTTACCAAAGCAGAGCCCTTTAACGCTAAAGATGCCCGCCGCAGAATTGCTACAAAGCTGATTGCTGAAAACAAGTACTGCTTTTAAATAACCAAAGATTTGAGAGGGTAGAATAATAAAAAAAGTCAGGCTTTGGTTTGGCTTTTTTTTGTGGGTATTATTCTGTTGGGGTAATACTAAGTCATTTGTAAAGGGCTAACTGCTTTTTACCTTCAGAACTTATTGCCGTTCAACAGTTTTATTTGCGTAGTTATTTATTTTTTGTATGCCTCACATACCCCAACTATCATTGGCTTGTTTCTGGTGGAACCAGGGGAAAGCCACTCCTGATTAGAGCGACATTAGCGAACGTTGTAAATCCCATTTATTTCGGCATTCCGTTCAACTGTATGCTAATATAAGTGCTTTTTAGTCTGCCAAAAAAAGGCGGTTTCGGCTTAAAGGTTGAGGAAATCAGATATTAAACAAAAAAGGGTTTCTAATAAATAGAAACCCTTTTTTTAAATAATAAATAAATTTAATTAACAGCTACTGGTACCGATCCTGTTCCAGGAGTATTAAAATCCAGTTCGTTTAAAGGAACATCCCAATAACGCATGTAGTTATAGTTAATTGTGCAACTATCTATTACGCCACCTGCGAATACTACTACAGCTTTTTGGCGACCGCCTCCCTGCGCAACGGGATTAATAATATCCCACCGGCGGGCATCATAGAAAGCAACATTTTTAAGAAAAAGTCCTATTCTACGCTCACGACGAAGTTCATCTAAAGCTTGAACCCTTGTGATATTGCCAGCAAGTGCTGCAAGGCCCGAATTTAAAAAAGTTCTCACATTATTTATATGCACTACGCCACCTGCAATGTCATTTGAATAAATTTTAGCCTCAGCAAGCATCAATTCATTTTCCTCATAAGTGGTACCTATTGGTGCTTCAGCAAGACCTACAGTGCTACTTGCCCAATTTCCACCCGAACCAATGTCTGTTACAGAATACCGAGTACCATACTGAAATCCACGTCCAGATTGGCTAACGATTGGTGAGGGTAATGTAGTTATATTTCTGGTAAAACGTAAGTCTCCAGGCTTGAAGTCTTGAACCAATCTCTCACTTACAAAAAACCAACCATTTAAAAGACGCCATGGGGCCCAACCAGTGATACTAACAAAATCGTTTTCATTAGCCGACCTTATTGTCAACATCTTATCACTAGCTCTAAGTCCGTTACCACATAGTGTAATAATGTTAGTCAATTCTGCACTTGTAAGCTGCGTAGGATTTTTTGAGATCAATAAATTTCTTGCCTTATACGTATTAATTTGTCTTGCAAACTCACTCGGAGTTATGTTACCACCCCTTCCGGATTTCGCAAAGTCAGGAACCAATCTAGTAATGATACTTAAATAATCTACATTATTATCTGCTATGCCATTTAATTGGGCAAGTGCTAAATCGAAATTTGTCATTGCTTCTTGAAGCAATCTATTAGTACTTACAAATGTACTTGTAGCAACATTAGGTTCGCTATTTATTAAACCTGCTACATACATACTTCCAATACGGCTGTAAGCATAAGCCTTCCACCAATAAGCCCATGCTTTGAGCGATTTCTTTTTTACATCGGCATTACCAGTAAAAGTAATTCCATCAACATTTGCTAAAAGAACATTAGCTTGGTTATTGATAAAATACATGCTTTGCCATTCGTGCCTAAAAGCGTTATCGTCGCCGAAACTTCTATTATTTCTAGCCTTTAATTCTAATTTTTGCTCCCCACCCTGCGGCGGAGTAAGTACAGTACCATTAGAGCGTGTTATACTAGTTGTTTGGTTAACCCAACGCCATGCAAAATTTCCCCAAGGTATGTAATAGCTATCGCCCATAATATCATGGTTAGCTAAGGTGTACCACCAAAAATTTAAACCTGGCTTATTATAAATGCCCAAACCAAACCTTATAATTCCTTCCTCGCTCTGCAGGGATGATTCACCTGGTTGATTTGGATTTATTTGATTCAAAGAATCTTTATTACATGAGCTAGTTGTTGTGATTACAGTTACAGTAGCTAGGGCTAGCGTAAAATGTTTTATACTTTGAAATTTCATTGTCGATTAATTTTAAATAAAAAATTAGAAACCAATAGTTAGTCCTGCCTGAAAACTCTTAACGTTGGGAAACACATTTAAATCAAGCCCTCTATTTAAAGGATCGTTGAAGGCTGCAGCAGCTTCAGGATCCATACCAGTGTAGTTAGTAATCGTAGCAAGGTTGCGTCCACTTACAAAAACTCTGGCATTCTTCAGGAATTTAATTTTGGTCGTGTTTAAGTTGTACGTTAAAGTAATGTCTCTAACTCTCAAAAAAGAACCAGACTCTACAAAATATCCATTGTTATTGTTAGTTAGATACAAACTATTATAATAGGCTACGAATGCTCCGGTTTCGCCATTAACAGTAATGGGTTTATCAAAATCTTCATGTTGTTGGTCCCTATATAACCATTGTCTGCTTTGGTTATAAATTTTGTTTCCATGAAACCAATCTAACTGAACAAATACATCAAAGCGTTTGAATAACGAGAATGTATTGAGAAATGTCATATTAAACTTTGGCGTTGGATCGCCTAAGAACACCTGTTCATTGGTAAAAGATACGGCTTTGCTAGTTTTATTTACCACCATACCATTCACAATTTCAAAATTAGGCTGTTGAGCCTCAGGTATAATTACGGTTCCTTTTGAGTCTGTTTGGGTAACGCTGGAGAGGGGCTGACGACCAAAAAATGCTCCTACGGGCACACCCTCACGAAGTACAAATTGCCCACTTCCACTTCCACCAATTACAATGTCTTTTCCATTGGCAATTTTTGTAACCTCAGTTTGCTGACGCCCGAAATTAACACCTAGATCGTAAGTAAAGTTTTTGGTTTCAAGTACGTTCATATTCAAACTTCCCTGCCATCCATTAGACTTCAAGTTGATAGAATTTGTTAGTACAGAACCGATGCCCGATGATGGAGAAACATCGATTCCCCTAATTACATCCACTCCTTTTCTCGTCCAATACGTTACATTAAGCGCTATACGCTTGAAAAATATACCAGTAGGATTTTTATTGGGTAACAATACTAAATCAGTACCTATTTCAAGTTCTTTGCTACGTTCAACCCTAAGTGCAGAATTTGGAGATGTGCCTGGTACAAACAAAGTGCCTCCCTGACCAATATTTGCGGCACTTAATGTTACTTGCCTATCGTATGCACCAGGCTGTATGCCCGCCTCTCCGTATGCAGTACGAAGTTTGAAAGATGAAATTGTTTTTGATTTAAACAGCTCCCCGATATTTACATAAGCATCTGCACGTGGAAAGAAAAAGGCAGTATTGGCTTCGCCAAAAGTTGAGGCATAGTCTGCACGGAAGCCACCAGAAACACCAAATAAAGAGCCATAATCAAAACGTTGATTAACTAAGTATCCGAATGTTACAAAATTTTGCTGAAAATCTGTTGCATCTTTAGATTGCGCTGTTGTCATATTTGTAGGTGGGAAAGACGGAAGACCAGTTCCTTGAAGACGATCACGATGAAAATTATTTTTACGCCAATCATAACTGATTTGCGTAGTTGTAGTCAACGGTATCGAAATTTTGAAATCATCTTCAAAGTCGGTTCTTATGAATAAAGATAACAAAGAGTTCTGCCAAGTTTCCCGGTCATTTAAACGCAATATTCTACCATTAATTGGGTCGATACCTGCATTACCTCTACCACTTGCTGGTAACAATTTAGTTTGGTTATTGATGAAATCTTCATAATTGTACATCGTATTATCAATACCATACTTGTAATCCAATTCTACAAATTTTATAGGTTTGTAGTTCAAATTGGCACTTTGTACGATCCTAGTTGTAGTTGCGTCATATACTCGCTGATCAAAGGTGAAAAACGGATTCACACTATTGTCTCCGGCAGGATTAGCAGTTAGGTTACCAAAAGAGTTTCTCTTTTTTAAATCTATATACTGCCTAGTTAGGTTCGCAGCACCAATTGCACTAGATACATTGTTCTGTCCACTAATGCCACCTGTATTATTATCTGAATAAACTAGCTGAGTTGTTGTTCTAAATTTTAAACCTTTTGCTAATTCAACACCAATATTGGCAGTTAAATTGGTTCTGTTGTTGCGTCCAAAAACAACACTTTCCTGGCTTGCATTAGAAAGATTGAAAGAGTAATCAACCCCTTGCATACCACCAGCTATGCCTACACTATTCGTCATAGAAGTAGCCTGACGAAAAATACCATCAAGATTATTTACACGACCTTCCAAATAGGGTTTGTCGTTTTTAGTAGTTGCATTAAATATGCTAACAGGATCAGGGAAAACACCGAAAGTATTGGGGACCATTAAGTTATTAGCTCCATCAACAATGAACCCAGCTGAATTTGTAGCTAAAAAATGGTTTTGTGCCAACTTTAGATTTCCTCTAAGTGCGTTGTCAAAGCTTGTAGAGTGATTAAATGTTATAGACGGTTTTGTACCACGGCTACCTTTCTTAGTAAAAACTTGAATAACACCATTTGCCCCTTGTGCACCATATAATGTACCAGCGGCTGCACCTTGCACCACCTCAATACGCTCAACATTGCTTAAATCTAAATCGCTCAAACGGCTACTAGTGTTAGTGCCACTTCCATTAAAGTTTCCACCAGCATTAATTTGAACACCATCTACTAAAATCAAAGGTTGAGTTGAACCTAAAGTGTTAATACCACGCAGCAATATTGCTGCTTGCTGGCCCGGTTGGCCGCTAGTACTTTGAATAGTAGCACCAGGAATTCGACCCACAAGCGCCCTATCAATTGAAGCAGTTGGAACTGGTGGCAAATCTTTTGCTGAAATAGATTCCACAGAAATAGCAACTTTTTTCCTATTTGTGGCAGTACCTAAACCAGTAACCACAACCTCTTGTAGAGATGCCTCTTCAGTTTTTAGTGCTACCGATATTTGAGTGCCAGTACCAAAGGTTACCTCCTGGGTTGCATAGCCAATACTCGATACAACAATTCTCTTTGCATTATTTGCTAAAGAGATACTGAAATTACCACTTTGATCTGTGGAGGTGCCCATAGTGCTTCCTTTTACTGTAATAGTTGCACCAGATAAAGGTGCACCTTTTACATCTGTAACCTTACCAGTTAGCGTCTTATTTTGTGCTACCCCGGTAATTACCATTGCAAACAACATGATACATGTTGTGAAGAATTTCCTCATAAGATTGTTTTAGATGAATAATGAAATTTTAAGACCCTTTTTTAAATGTTTAATTAAAGTTAAGATTTAGTTAAGCTATTGACAATGATATAATATAACCTGCTGCATTAAACTATATCTTTTAATAAATGAATACAGTGAATCATTTAATTTTTTATTTAAAAAGGTAATAATTTTTATACAAATGCCTAGAACCAGGACCCCAACCCACGCTGCTAAAATCTGCCAATCCATTAAACGGCCTAGGAGCTATAGCAACATCTCTAGGTTTTGCCAACGTTCCTTATACCCTAATTGCAGTTGATTTACAGCAGCTCTCACCATACACATCATTTGCGAATACCGGCCAACTGGCCTAATTCTGCCATATTCGTACTGAAAAAGGCCATCCTGACGGTGGCCGGAGCAGCAGTGCAAAAGCTGATGATGAAGATAGAAGGCGAACAGGAAGTACTAATGAATATTGCCGATATGGCCATAGAAACCTACGTGGCCGAAAGCTGCCTGCTAAGGGTAATGAAACAGGTAGATAAAGTAGGTGAAGCAGCATACACAGAACAAACCGATATGATGCGGGTGTATCTAAACGATGCTTTGGACAAAGTAAACAAAGCCGGCAAAGAAGCCATCAACGCATTTGCCGATGGCGATGAACATCGCATGATGCTACTGGGCCTGAAACGCTTTACCAAAGCAGAGCCCTTTAACGCTAAAGATGCCCGCCGCAGAATTACTACAAAGCTGATTGCTGAAAACAAGTACTGCTTTTAAATAACCAAAGATTTGAGAGGGTGGAATAATAAAAAAAGTCGGGCTTTAAGCCTGGCTTTTTTTTAGGGATTTTATAATGGGGTATAAAAAAGGCTGCCTCATATATTTGAGACAGCCTTTTTTATAACTTTAAATAATATTTTAGTAACCTTTATTCTGTTGTAAAGTTGGGTTTCCTAACCTTTCCTGCTGGGGTATTGGCAAGATGAATTTGTCGTTTGTAGGCAGCAAAGTTTGGATTGTTGCTATATTGGACACATCGGAAAGATCACGTACAATAGGCAATCCTCTGCGCTTCAGGTCAAAATATCTATTTCCTTCGTAGCACAATTCTTTATAACGCTCTGTAATTATTGCAGTAATCAAAGCAGCTCTATCAGTAATATTTACTGCTACATAGCCAGTAATCCTTGCCGCCCTTAAAGTATTCAAATCAGCATTGGCAAGCGGCAGGTTATTCAATTCTGCATAAGCCTCGGCACGGGCTAACAGAATATCTGAACTACGCAATACTTTAATATCGTACTGATAATTTTCAGATGTAACAGTTGAGCTACCATATTTATTTATCAGGTTTCTTGGGGCTGTTCTAAAAAACGTAGCGAAACGTACATCATTTACCCTGTCGAAAGTGTTCATCAGCTTTTCTGCCGGTGATGCCTGAACTGCATTTGTAGGTGCGTTATCCTGCCATAAATTTCCTATGTTGGCACCTAAGTTAGACTGTTGGATATTTAATTTCCATAATATTTCGCTTGTTTGGTTAGATGGAAGCGTACGGGTTACCCAAAGGTTAGTGTATGCTACAGCAGTAGAAATTGGTTGCAAGGCAAGTATTTCTGTAGCTCTGTCAACAGCATTTTGCCATTGCCCACTAAACAATGCTGCTTTTACCTGCATACCTATTACAGCATTTCTTGTTACCCTGCCTATGTCTATAAAGGAGGTAGGTAATAATGTTCTTGCCTCTGTAAGATCTGCATTAACGGCAGTCATTACCTGAGCATACGTATTCCTTGTAGATGTAAATGTACCTGGTGATACAACATATTTAGTCATTACAGTTACACCTAATGCTGCCGGATCGTAAACTGTTGCAGCTCCATATACCTTTAATAATTCCAAATGAGCATAAGCTCTGAGTGCCAGTAATTCTCCTCGTAACTGTACTTTTAAAGCCACTTCAGTAGCATTAACAGCAGGAACTGCTACCATTAATTCCAATGTCCTGTTTGCCCTGTCTATTACTGCATAAAGATTCGTCCAAACGCCGCCTGTTTCTCCATCTCTCCAATCCTGGGAGTCTGATACATGCTGCCAGTTAAATAGAATATTACCAACGTTGCGATATTCTGTACCTGTACCCAAACGTACTTCGTCTGATATAATCGAAGAAATATAAACACTTCTTCTTGCAGACCATGTTCCATATACACCAAAAACCGCATTTTGTACATCCGACATGTTTTGCAAAGCCTTGTCAGAGGGTATAAGGTCAATAGGTTGCAGATCTACAATCTTCTTTTCGCATGCACCAAGAGATGCTACGAATAGTAATCCAAAGATTATTTTTTTCATTTTTATAAATTTTTGAGTGTCTGATTAAATTAACCAGTAAATGCAATGTTAAAATCCGGTTTTAGAAATTTATGTCCAAACCAAATGTATAAGTTCTTGGATTTGGGAACTCATAAGAAGCAATATTGTTGCTTTCTTCTGGATCAAAACCCTGCCATTTAGTCCAGGTAAACAGGTTTTGTGCCTGACCCCAGAACCGGAATCCTCTAATAAGTTTCGAATTTTTAGTATTAAATGTGTAACCAACCTGTAAATTTCTAAACCTTACAAAAGAAGCATCCTGAATGTCTTTGCTGGTAAACTGGCGTTGAGTACCGATTCTTTGATAATTAGTAACATCGTTTGCTTTTGTCCAGGTTTGTGTTAGCATTTCTACCCTTTTATTAAACTGGAAATTTGAGTTCGTGGTTTCGTAGAAAAATTTCTCGTTGTTAAAACGTTGAACACCCTGTGCTGTACTTAACAATATACCTAAATCAAAGCCTTTGTATTGTACATCTAAATTAGCACCGCCAGTAAATTTGGGTAAAAAAGTGCCAAAATCGGCACGGTTATTAGCTGCAGAAAATGAACTTGTTGGGTTACCATTAACATCCTGATAAATAGGATTTCCGTTAGCAGGATCTACACCTACCCAACCTACTTGAAAATGAGAACCAAGCGGCAATCCTACACGAATAATACTGGTTCCCTGAGGAATTTCGGTTAAGGCGCCAAGGCTGGTAACTTTATTTTGGTTAAATGCACCATTTACACCAATTGTAACCAACACATCATTTTTGGCAAAAACATCACCTGTTAGAGAAAACTCTACGCCTTTATTGTACAACTCACCGGCGTTAACACTGTAACCTGTAAAACCTGTTTGACGTGAGATGTTTTGGTTGGCAAATAAATTTTGTGAAGTTTTCTTGTACACCTCTACTGTACCACGTATCCTGTTTCTTAAAAATGCAAAATCAACACCAATGTTACTAATTACTTGGCTCTCCAGTTTGTATTCCGGATTACCAGGAGATGTTGGTACTACCCCGGGAATACCAGCATAACCTCCAGCTCCGTAGGTGCTAAGATAACCAAAATCTGAACCAAAACCATTAATATTACCAGCCTCACCATAACTAGCCCTAACTCTTAAATCAGATAAAAAATTCTGTTTTTCCATAAATTTCTCGGCAATTACATTCCAAGTACCCCCTACTGTCCAAAAAATATTTTCCCGGTTTTGTGCCGGCACTTGAGATGGGGCATCTCTTCTTAGACTTGCAGTTACTGAAAAACGCTTGTCGTAAGTGTAATCGGCAATAGCAAATGTTGAGAAGATACCATTCAGGGTTTTTCCACCACTAAAATTTCCAATAAAGTTATTGGTAGCGGTTCCCTGTGTAATAGCAGCCGGTGTATTAGGCAACCTTGTATTTAAACCATACCCAACGCCGCTGTTAGAACGGAAACGGTTTCTAATAACCTCCATCATAGCCTGTGCATTAACGGAGTGCTTAGTACCAAATGTTTTAGAATAGGTAATACCAGAAGTAGAAATCAATTGCAGATTTTCTAAATTATTTTCACTGTATGAACCTTGATTATTTGGTGCAGCACCACGGCCTACAAAAGAATTAGGATCTACAAAACGGCTTCCGTTGTTAGTTCTCCAGTCAATACCGTTTGTACTTCTTAATCCAAAACCTGCTCCAATTTTATAAACGGCCGTAATACCAAGGGTTCCTTTAAACTGATTTTGAACACTTGTAGTTGTAAAAAGGCGGTCGTATGCATTAGGGCCGGTTCTACCACCTCCTACATCGTTAAGCGTACTGCCTGGAGCACTTAACCTTCTGTATGGCAATTCAAGGTACGCAGCTGCTATTGGATTAGCTAAAAATACGCCACCTTCAGATTCGATGTTACTTTGCGAACTCCAACCTGCAGCAGAGCGAACAGATACAGTTAGTTTTTCTGTTTTATAATCGAGGTTAGCCCTAAAAGTGTATCTATCAAGATTAGAACGAATAACGGTACCTTCTTGCTGATAGACAGAAAGCGATGTGTAAAAACTTAAATTTTGCGTACCACCGCTTGCATTTAACTCATGTTGTTTAAAAGTTCCTCTTCTAAAGAAAAGGTCTGGCCAATTGGTATTGATGGCTTTAACAGAATCGAGTAATAATGCTTCTGCGGCTCTCTGTGTAGCAGATAATGTTTGATATCTTGGATTGTTTAAGCTGTAATCCCAACCCGGATAGCCACTAAGTGCAGTAGGACTTAGTAAGGCTGGTCCAAGAAATTTCTCTTCGTACTCTAAGCGCTGGGCAGTGTTCATCAGCTCTAAATTACTTTGGTTAGGTGCGTCTGAAACACCACCCTGGCCTCTGTACTGAAATACTGTTTTACCGTTTGTTTTACCTTTTTTAGAAGTAATTACAATTACACCATTCGCACCTCTTGAGCCATACAAACCCGCACCTGCAGCATCTTTTAATACATCTACCGATTCGAAATCGTTCGGGTTTAAACTTCTAAATACTCCTCCCTCAATAGGAATGCCATCCAGTACATAGAGCGGATCGCTACCCCCGGAAATAGATCCTACACCCCTGATGTTTACTCTTGCTGCGGTACCAGGCTGCCCTGAACCTGATGCGATGTATAAACCAGGAGCACGACCCTGTAAAATTTGTTCGAAAGAAGCTACAGGCACCTGCTCTATTTGCTTAGAGGGCACTTTGGAAACAGCACCCGCAAATTCACTTTTCTTACGGTTGCCATAACCTGTTACAACTACTTCGCTAAGATCGTTTGAAGAATTTTTTAATGCTACATCTAGGTTGAGCATTTTGCCAATAGCACGTTCTTCGGTTTGGTACCCTATATAAGAAAAAATTAAAACGGTTTTGCCCGATGGTACAGTAATGCTGTATGCTCCGGATACGTCTGTTTTAACGCCTACTTTACCACCTTTTGCGGTAATAGACACACCTGAAATTCCGGTGCCGTCTTTTGAATCGGTCACTTTTCCGGAAAGTGTAACACTGGGCTGAGCCCAGGATGTAAGCGCCAAGCCAATGATGGCCGTAAGCAAGCATACAATTTTCCTCATGATTGTTTGTTTTAAATTAAAAAAAATGAATTGCGAATATAATTGTTAACACAACATTTAGAATCTAAATGACCACCTAACATAAAAAAAGGCTGCATTTTTGCAGCCTTTTTTTATAAGCGGTATTGTTTTTTTAAATAAACCCAACCATAAAAGGATAATTCTAAACCCCTTTAAATTGTTTTTTGCTCCAAGATGGATAAAATGTAATCAATCTAACGAGCCCTAAAAGTAAAGATTGCCTTTTTTATCGCTGATCTATTATCAACCCAACCCTTCTATAATTCAAAGATGGGAGTACCGTTCCTGTAGAATCGAGTTGGATGCCTAAAAAAACTGCCTGGCCAGCCGAAGCAGTTCCACTAAGCAAAGGAATACGAAGGTCGCCAAAAGAGGAGTTTGCAGGTATGGTCACTTTGCCACTTAGGGTTGTGTAATGCACTCCAGCCGATGCATTTGAAACATTTAAAGTAGCGGCCGCCGCAGCAGGTGTTTGAGCAGTATAAACTACTGCAGTTCCGCAGGTGGTGGCCGAAGTAGTAATAGCAGCAACTGTAGCAGGAAAATCAAAAGTGGTAATTGGTGTAGAGGTAAGAATAGTATATCCTACCGTTCTGCTTTCGCTTGATTGTGCACCTATTAGGTTAACCCTAATAGAGACGGCCCCACCTATCCTCCTAATAGTAGAATCGGCCTGCGGAAGCAAGCAAGATGTAGTACTGTTAGTAGCATTAATTGGAATTGCAGGCCGTGGAAAACGGGAAATTATTGGGTAGCCAGTTGTAACATTGTTAGCGTTGAGTACTGCAACATCAAATTCTGCCAGAGCACTTCCCATGTATTGTTTTTCTACTTCCTTAATACAACCCATAAAAGTGATAGCAGAAAATAAAACCGAGGATATAAATATTTTTTTATTGTTCATTTTATAGAAATTTAATTAATAGCCAAAATTTTGTGTCATGTTTTTATTACCATCCACTTCAGAAACTGGTATTCGTGGCAGAATGCGAAAATCTGTGCCAGGTAAGCTAACAGCAGGATTAGATTTAGTTATCGTTAATCCATATCTTTTTAAATCGTAAAAGCGATAGCCCTCAAAAGCAAATTCTACTGTCCTTTGCCTTAAAATTTCGTCTAATAGAGACTGACCAGTAAGTGGTGCTACAGGTGGAATAAATCCTACTATCCTGTTAGACCTGATAAAGTTTAGATCGGCCCATGCACCAGGTTCATTTCCTGAACGATACCGGGCTTCTGCCCTGTTTAAATACAATTCAGGCACCCGAATGACTACTGTATTATCCCAATTGGGTCCTCCTGCTTTACCCATCCACTTTGTACATTCCACATATCTTCCGCCAGCATTTGCACCCCATTCAAATAGCGTATTTCTTACATCGGCACTATAAGTAAGTGTAGGTGGAGGATTGTTTGCAGTAACAAGGGTAGCCGGAAACCCTGTAATGCCAAGCTGGGTTAGTAATGTGGCATTGGGCACCAAATCGCCCTGCCCTTGTCTTACACCTGCAAATGCACCTAATGCAGATAAGGTAGTATGCGTAGCCGCAAGTGAGGTATTAACACCTAGGTTTTCTGCCAGTGAAGCGTAGAACACCTGAAAAATAGCTTCAGGGTGATCTTTTGCTCTCCACGAAGTGTTATAGTTTGTGGTAGTAGTCATAGTGCCCACTCCAGTAGCGGCAATAGCGGCTGTTGCAAATGAATCGGACCTTGCCCAGCTTCCTTCGTATAGGGCTACTCTGGATGCCAGTGCTAAAGCAGCTCTTTTATTAGCATAATTTAGCCCTTTATTAATGTTAGAAAGTAATGCCGAACTTTCGTACAAATCGCCCATAATTTGTGTATAACATTCAGCTATACTTGATCTTTTTGGAAGATATATTTTAGCAGAGTCTGGATTATTGAAACCTTTTAAACTTAGTACAATGCCGCCTCTGTTTTGGGTGGATACTACATAAGTAGGTATGTAAGCATAATTTTTTACCAAATCAAAATGAAAAAGTGCCCTTAAGAATTTTAGTTCTCCTTCAAAAGTGGCCTTTTCACTTGCAGATGCATCCCCTAAATTGGGCAGTGCTTCCAGTATTAGGTTAATTTCATTTAATGCGCCATAAGCAGTTGTCCAATTTGCCATATTAGAAAGAGCATTATTTCTATTTTCTCCCAATAACCTACTACTCCTGCCGTTAGCAAAGGCTACATCTGCCATTGCCTCTGCAACAGAAAACAAATCCCTTCCGTATAATCGTTCACTTTTTAATACAGAGTACACTGAGTTTAAAGCAGCAGTAACCCCCGTTTTATTTACAAGAACCAAAGAGGCATCTAACGAATTTCTAGATGGAATATCTAGCTGCTTTTTACAAGATTGCATTGAGATAAGCACTATCAGAAGCAGGCTTATTTTTCCAAGAATTTTTTTCATATAAATAAGTTGTTGTTTTTTAAAATCTAATTTGAAGACCGGCAGTGATATTTTTCGACTGAGGTATAATACCAAAATTATCGCCTGTAAACTCAGGGTCGTAACCAAGCCACTCAGTGTACGTCCAAAGGTTAATACCTTGTAAATAGAATCTTGCTCCTTCAATTTTAAATTTCTTTAGGGTTAAAACTGGCACATCGTAACTTATTGTTATTTGCTTCAATCTTATATAATCTGTTTTAAACAAATATCTTGAACCCGAACCCCAACCTACGCTGTTAAAATCTGCTAAAGCATTAAAGGGTCGTGGAGCCGTGGCTACATCACCTGGCTTTTGCCAACGCTCGTTGTAACCAGATTGCAGTTGGTTTACAGTTGCTCCACCCATACGCATCATTTGCTGGTACTGGCCATCTACCCTTGTTCTGCCATATTCGTATTGAAAAAAGCCTTCTAAAGTAAAGCCTTTGTAAGAAAAACTGTTTGTCCATCCGCCAAAAGCCTTTGGAAAAATGCTACCTATTATTTTTCTGTCACCAGCAGTAGGGTTGTAGGTAAGGTTATTGTTAATATCATACCACATACCCATACCAGAAGCAGGATTTACACCAGCCCATTCGGCTAAAAAAAATGAACCTAAAGGCACGCCAACTCTAATTGAGGGGTCGTTAGGTAAAAACTGAAGCCCATCGTAGAGTTTAAGCACTCTGTTTTGCTGAAAAGAAATATTAAAACTGGTTTTCCATTTAAACTTACCATCTATAGGGGTGGCTTCCACTAAAAATTCTAGACCCTTATTTTCTACTGTACCAAAATTTTGAGTGATAGATGTAAAACCGGTAGTGCCATACAATGGTCTGCTCAATAATAAATCTTTGTTCTGTCTGCTGTAAGCATCTACTGTAAATGATAGCCTGTTTTTAAAAAGAGACAAGTCAAGACCGAGGTTATTCTCAACCCTTGTTTCCCAAGTTAAATCTGGATTGGGCAACTGTGATGGGTTCAATGCTGATTGATTGCCATACACACGGGCCGGGCTATACAAGGCAGAAAACAAAGTATTGCCAATTTGATCGTTACCAGTTTGGCCGTAAGAATATCTAAATCTCAGATCAGAAATAGCTTTAATGTTTTTAATAAAAGACTCATCTTTAGCATTCCATGCAAATTGTACAGAATGAAAAGTAGCGTACCTGTTATTTGCACCAAACCTGCTTGAGCCATCCCTTCTAATAGTGTAGTTAAATATGTATTTATTGTCATACTTGTAGCCCACTTTTCCAAACTGTGAAAAATTGGAACTTCCAGACCATTGGCCACTAACACTAACCGGAACTGCCGCTGCGCTTAAATATTGCAATTCGTTAGAAGGAAAGGTTTGTCCATCGGCTTGAAACCACTCATTTACATCTCTCCTATACTCTAACCCTGCTAATAAATCTATGTCGTGAACACTATTAAATTTTTTCTTATAGGCTATAGTATTGGTATTTATAAAGTTTGTATTCCAATCGCTTTGAGAAGATAACCTTCCATTAACTGCAAAGCCATCATTTACACGTGGATCTTGATAACGCTGATCTTGTGTTAGTCTATAATCTATACCCACCAGCGACCGTATTGTAAGGTCGTTGGATACTTTATATGTTAATGTACCACTACCAATAACTTGTTTTGTTTTGGTATTGAACTTAACATATTCTCCTACTGCCAATACATTGTGATTAAAAGTTCCAATGATGGGCGTGGTACTTGATGGTAACCCATAAAAAGTGCCATCTGCATTGTAGAAAGGGTTTAATGGCAGAATCATACCAGCAGCATAAGCTGGATTGCCAAAACCGGTATTACCTAAACTATAAGGAGCATTTTGATCTACAGCACTTAAACTAATGTTTTGATCAAAAGTAATTTTGTCGTTTATTTTATAACTTAATTTAGAGAGAATAGCACTACGTGTAAAATTGGTAGGCTTAATAAAAGCATCTTGTGTGGAGTACGAAGCAGAAACATAATAAGAAAGATTAGCCCCACCACCAGACATGGCCAAGTCGAAATTTTGTACCTGTCCTGTACTAAAAGTTTCTTTTTGCCAATCGTAGGTTGGTAGGCTATCCACTTTACCTTGACCACTGTTACTCGCCAAACCTAAATTTCCCAATACAGTAACCCTTGTTTGCTCTGCCGAGTTTCTAGGAGTAGAATTAGCAATCGCTTCGCTTCTTACTTTGAACCAATCCTGGCTATTCAGTACATCCAATGTGCGCAGTGCAGTGGTTTGTCCTACGTAAGCATTAAACGTAAATTTAGGCTTGCCAGATTTACCTTTTTTTGTAGTAACCAATACCACACCATTACCCGCTTTGGCACCATATATAGAGGCCGCTGCAGCATCTTTAAGTATTTCTATAGATTCAATGTCGTTTGGATTAAGAAAGTTGAGTGGGTTGTTTTGTGTATTAATAGAACCTGTTCCTGTATTTAATTGAATACCATCAACCACATACAATGGGGTAGTACCTGCACTAATAGAACCCACACCACGTATTACCACACTTAATGAACCGCCCGGCACACCATTTACTGCCGAAATAGCCACGCCAGCCACCCTGCCCTGTGCTGCCTGGGCAAAATTCGCCATGGGCAAATTGTCAATTTGGTCACCACCAATTCTTGAAATCGCAGCAGACACATCTCTTTTCTTTATGGTTTGATAACCAGTAACAACAACCTCCTCTAATTTCGCATCTGTTGATTTCATTGAAATGGACATACTTCCATTTGTAATTTCCATCTCACGGTTTTCAAACCCGATAACGGTAATTAGTAAGGTTGTAGCAGTTGCGGGTGCTGTAATATTGAACAGGCCTTCAATATTTGTAAAAACACCCAGTTTCGTTCCTTTTACCTTAACAGATGCATTAGCTACAGCCGCCCCTTTATCATCGGTAACCTTACCGGAAATAGTCCGATTTTGTGCAAAGGCTTGTATAGTAAACATACTAACAGCCAAAAGAAAGCCTACAAGTTTCCTCATAAAAGTTGTTTTAGTTTTAGAAAGATTTAAAAATAAGGAATGTTAATAACAATTAACATTTCGAAAGACAATAAAAAATTAAAATGGCTACGTTGATGCAGCCATTTTTTAAAATAAAGTGATGGAAACGGTTAAATACCAAAGTGAACGTTTCAATCTTCGATATTATCCATTTTTAGTTTTGTACAACTAGGCTATTATACAATAGTTCGCTTGCTGATAAAGGCCATACATAATTTTGAGCAAATGGTGCTACACTGGGAGCACTACCTAACCGCAGGATTTTTTATTAGCTCCCAATTGCGATACCCTATTTTAGCAAAATTATTTTTGCATTCCTACGTTATATATTTCATGAAAAAAGCAGTTCCACTTATTTTACTATTAGCCTTTGCTGCATGTAATGGTAAGCCAGGCACTACAACTGGCAGCGATTCTTTATCTGCCAAAAATAACAGTTTGAAAAATGAGCCTTTTTATCCGATTGCCGAATACATTCAAAGCCAGATTGCTTATTTAGACAGTACTCCTTTGGCCATTGAAAAACATACCTATGTTAATAATAAACGAACCGATTCAACAACAATAGACCGCAATGCACTTCGGCAATTAGCAGAAGAGTTTTTAAAACCCGACCTGAACGATCCAAAAATTAAACCGTTTTACACCGAAAACACGTATCAGGATCTTACGATTAACAGCATCACTTTTAATTACACAACCACCAATTCTAATCAGGAATTACGGCAGGCTGATGTATTGCTAACCCCCGGTAACAACAAAGTGAAAAATGTAATTTTCAGAAAAAACAGAATGGCTGGCGACACCGCCGTAAGCATAAATGGCCTATGGAAACACAATATGAATTTCCAAATCAATTATACTTTTACGCCTGCTAACGGTAAACTACAAACCAAACAGATAAAAGTTATTTGGGATAGGCCGGAGGCTGATGATTGAGTTTTGCCGAATCGATGGGATCTCAATATTGTTTTATGAATTTGTTAAAAGCACTTCAAATGAAATTCTATACACTTCGCCAGTAAAAATAAAAATGGCAAATACAATCAAATGATATTTGCTATATAACGGCAGAACAAGTACAGGTAGTAAAAAGAACATGGAAACTTTTCAGGCATATAAGGCCATGGTAACACCATGTTCGATAAAAGCATACGGTAAATATTTACCCGTTCTGTTTTTAGGTATTTCTCCCATCATCACAATTTGTGATGATGAAATGGTCTGCCAATCACCAGCAGTAAGCCTAAACATAAAGTCCTCCGAAAAACTGTCAATGTTTCTTTTAATGGCCTGGTTTAATACCCTTTTTTCCACCTCATACAAATCTGCAAGGCCAAAGTAGAGCATTACTTTGCAATCACCTATTTTAATAAATCCTGTTTTGTATGGTTTCTATTTGCATGTCAATGGTGTTGGTAATTCATTTTCAATTTACACCTATAACAAGTGGATTTTCTGGGTTTACCCGTTAATATCCGTCACTTTCCGTGTTATCCATGCTCCTATCCTTCAAGTTAAAAATCCACATCCCCTTTCATCCATCCATTACTCTGTATCCAGTTAATTACCTGTGGAAACCATTTGTCTTTGGTAGTTTTATTGTTCATGCCAAAGCCGTGGGTACCGCGTTGGTAGAGTTTCATTTCGGCGGGTACTTTATTAAGCAAAAGGGCTTGGTAAAATACAATACTGTTCTGCACATTCACCGTTTTATCGTCGGCGGCATGCATCAAAAATGTGGGAGAAGTTTTGGGCGTTACCTGAAATTCGTTGGAATAGGCATTTACCATGTCGGCAGAAGCATTTTTACCAATCAGATTGTTTCTTGAACCTCTGTGTGTAAGGCTATCGCCGAAGCTGATAACGGGATAACCCAGCACCATAAAGTCGGGGCGAAGGTTGGTATTACTTTTATTTTCTACCAGCACCTGCCCAAATTTTGTACCTAGCGAAGATGCTAAATGCCCACCTGCCGAAAAGCCCATGATACCTACATTGGAGGGATTCAGGTTCCATTCGGCAGCTCTATCACGTACCAGTTTAATGGCTTGTTCGGCGTCCTGCAGCGGGCCTGTTTCTTTCTTGGCCATGCAGCTATCGTTAGGCAGGCGGTATTTTACCACAAAGGCCGCTACACCATATTTATTAAATTCTCGGGCCACAGCGTAGCCCTCATGATCCATAGCTAGCCGGGCGTAACCGCCACCGGGAAAAATGAGAACAGCTGTTTTAAAAGAGTCGCTTTTTTCGGGTAAGAAAACGGTGAGCGTAGGTACAGTAACACTAGATGTACCGCCCGGTACAGGATTGGCCTCTTTCATACCGCAAGACTTTGCATTGGGTATATTACCCTTGTACAAAGGGATTTCTTTTTGGGCTTTTGTTACCATAGCTACTAACAAAATTGAAGCTGCAAATACTATTTTTTTCATGTGGAAGATATTAAGCCGAAACTACTGTTTTTTGTATTTGTAGCCTTGCTTAACTTTATCGTAATTTTTTTATTTTATATAGATGGAGGCTCCTACCGCGGCGGGTAACTTCATCGTAACATTTTCGGATGCCTGCCCCCAAATGTTTCAAACAAAACAGCTATGCATTTAACGCCCAGAGAGTCGGAAAAATTATTACTTTTTTTAGCAGGTGAGCTGGCAGAAAAAAGAAAGGCGCGGGGCTTAAAACTAAATTATCCCGAAGCCATTGCCCTTATCAGCAGCCACCTGCAGGAGGCGGCGAGGGATGGCAAATCCGTAGCCCAACTAATGCAGTATGGCGCCACCATTTTAAACCGAAACGATGTGATGGAAGGCATCGCCGAAATGATTCATGAAATTCAGATAGAGGCCACTTTTCCAGATGGCACAAAGCTGGTAACGGTACATGATCCAATCCGCTGATGTACAATTTGTTTAACCCCATGTTACGAAAGTATTTGGGCGCTTCGCTCAACTTTCCGCTGATCAGTTACAGGCATCACTGCTTCTTGTTCAGAAAAACACTTCCAGGGTTGATGCTCTTGATGTATGCATCCAGTTCCATTTGCAATTCGAAATTGAATCGATTTACCATAATTTTACTTTTAGTTTAATAAAAATGTAACCTGTAATGCAAAAAAACTAATAGTAATGTAATGTGTAAAACAGAAACATGCTGCCCAAAGGCAGTTTGTGTGTAACATAAACTTAAAACCGCTTTTATTTGAGCTGCAAGCTCACAATATCTTAACCTTACAAACAAGCCTTTATTAGGCGTAATAGAAAAATAAAACCATGCTAAACCGTACCATTGCCCCCCCAATAAAAAACGCTATAGACTTTAACCTAAAACTGAAACCATACGAAAAATTTACGCTGGATAATGGCGTAGAAGTTTATACTATAACCGGTGGAGAAGAGGCGGTAATGCAGCTAGAACTGGTATTTGCCGCAGGCAACAGTTACGAAACACAAAACATTGTAGCAGCCGCCACCAACCATCTTTTAAAAAACGGAACTACTACCAAAACAGCCTTTGAGTTCAACGAGCATTTTGAATTTTACGGCAGCTTTTTAAACCGTGCTTGTAGCAATGAAACTGCTACCATTAGCCTGCATACACTTAGTAAAAACCTACATATTTTACTGCCCGAAATAGCAGAAATGCTTACCAACGCTACTTTTTTCGAAGATGAACTGAACATTTTTAAACAGAACAGCAAGCAAAAATTATCTATAAGTTTACAGAAGTGCGACTTTGTGGCTAACCGCCTGATAGATGCCAAACTCTACGGCGAAAACCACCCCTATGGCAAGTACACACACATGCAGGATTTTGATGCATTAAGTAGGGAACAGCTTGTAGCTTTTTACAACCAATTTTATGTAAATGGGCGCTGCATCATTTTTGCCGCCGGCAAATTGCCGGCAGATTTTTTACCACTACTAAACCAGCATTTTGGCAAGCTAAACCTCACCACATTTAAACCAGTGGCAGTAAAAGAGCAAATTTTCCCAAATCAGCAAATCGTACATCGTACATCTGAAATTGTAAATGACGAAAAAGGTGTTCAGGGTGCCATTCGCATTGCCCGAAATTTCCCCAATAGGCATCATCCGGATTTTCAAAAAATGGGCGTTTTAAATAGCCTTTTCGGTGGCTTTTTTGGCAGCCGCCTTATGAACAATATCCGTGAAGACAAGGGCTACACGTATGGCATACACAGCTATTTTCAAAACCATATAGAGCAAAGTGCTTGGATGGTAAGCACCGAAGCCGGCCGAGATGTATGTGCTGCTACCATTAAAGAAACCTACTACGAAATGCAAATTTTGAGAGAAGAATTAGTGGACGAAGAAGAGCTGCTACTGGTAAAAAACTTTATGATTGGCTCCATCCTCGGCGATCTAGACGGCCCTTTTCAAATCATTGGCCGCTGGAAAAACTATATACTTAACGGAACCGACGAAAGCTACTTCTACAGTGCCATTAACAACATAAAAACCGTTACTGCCGAAGAATTACAGGCTTTGGCAAACAAGTATTTAGTGCCTGAATATTTTTATGAAATGGTGGTGGTGTAAAAGGCTTTAGTTAAAAAGTTACACCACATTTACTAATTGTTTATCGGCTTCAACATCGCTTACATTTTGCAGGGTTATCAATGCAATTTGTGTTAAGGGCATCTTCGGTTAAAAAACCCTGATGGGCTGTTATTAAAACATTAGGAAAAATCATCAGTCTTGAGATTACATTGCCTTCAATTATATTCTCACTCAGGTGGTGGAAGAAGCGTTTTTCTTACTGCTCGTATACACCTATACCAAGGTTACCAAGCTTGCCGGTTTTTAAAGCCGCAATGGCTGTTTTGGTACCTATTAATGCACCACGGCTAGTGTTAATTAGTATATCACTGTATTTCATCATGCCTAAAGTATCGGTATTAATAAGGTGCTTTGTTTGGGCTGTTAAAGGGCTATGGAAAGATATGATATCGCTTTATTCGAGTACATCCATCGGTGGTAAATATTCAATGCCCGCAGTTTCTAAATTTTTATTGGCAATCATATTAAAAGCTAGAATCCTACAGCCGATGCTAGGTTAGCGATTATTGAAAATGCAATTGTTATTTAGTCTTTCCGTTTTTATAATTGTGCTCATAAATTTCTATCCATTGCTGGGGTGTTATTTTATTAGCCAGTTCGCCAAACAGTTTAAACGGTATTAGTTCCGGCTTTTTAAAACGGATGCAACTTTTGCCCATATCTAGTTTTGCTTTGGTTTGATTGGGATACTCGGTAACAAACCATTGGTACAATTCGGGCTGTGCATACACACCCATGTGGTACACAGCTATAAAGTTTTTTTGCGAAGCAATATTTAAAAATGGTAATGGCAGTTCGGGTGCACAATGGTATCCTGGTGGGTAAATGGAATGAGGCACTACATAACCAATCATGCCATAGCTCATTTGTTCTTCAAAACCTTTGGGGAGGTTTTTCTTAAATTCTTTTCGAAGTTGTATTATTGCTTCTTGCCTGTCTGGCGGTAGTTCTTTTATGTATTCATCTACAGTGGTTGCTTTAGATTGCATGTTATAAAGTTTATAGTGTTGTTTTAAAAAATCAGTTCATTTCTTTACCATCTTTCAGTTTTGCTATTAGGCATTCCTACGTTTATTTGGCAGCTTCCATGGCAGGGCTTAACCCTGCTAATTTTTTCTTTTATTTACCTTTTTTATCTCTTTTTTGGTTTCCTCTTTGGGTGTTTCTTTTGTAGGCGTTATTGGTTCAATGCTCAATACTTCCTTTATATCGCCATTCTCATCAAAGTTGTTCATTTGTCGTAAAATCCATGGGTAGCGGCGGGCCACTTGTTTGCTCATGGGTTTTACGGTGTACAGTTTTGGGTTGGGCAGGCAGGCGGCTATCATGGCAGCTTCGGGGCGGGTAAGGTCTTTGGCTTTTTTATTAAAATGATGTTGGGCTGCTGCTTCTATCCCAAAAATGCCATCGCCCATTTCGCTTATGTTCAGGTACAGCTCCATAATGCGCCGTTTGCTGTATAATTTTTCTATAATAAATGTAAAATACACCTCTAGCCCTTTACGAAAATAGCTTCCGTGCTGCCATAAAAAAACGTTTTTAGCCACTTGCTGGCTAATGGTGCTGCCACCACGTTTCCGCTTGTGGGTTTTGTTGTATTCGTAGGCTTTTTCCATGCTTTCCCAGTCTATCCCTTCGTGCTCCATAAACAACTGGTCTTCGCTGGCTATTACGGCCAGTCTTACGTTTGGGCTAATCTCGGCCAAGCTTACATAATCTCTTTTAAGGCCATGGCCGCTAACGAGGCTGCCTATCTGGGTAATGGTAATGGGCGGGTCAAAAACCCAGATATATAAGATGTACACCAAATGGCCAATAAAGAGCCAGATGAATACTTTTTTAGTAATCCGCCATATTTTTTTAAGAATGGGTGTAGCTGCCATGCTTGCAAAATAGTAAATGGTTCAGCAAAAATTGCCAACGTTTTTTACGGCCCAATTGGGCATAGGTAAATGACTATTGACCAAATGACTAATGACTATAGATCAAGGAACCGGATCGTAGCCGCTACCACCCCAGGGGTTACAGCTTGCAATGCGTTTTAGGGCCAGCCAAAACCCTTTTATGGGCCCATATTTTTTAAATGCTACAAGAGCGTACTGGCTGCAGGTGGGCGTGTACCTGCACCTGGGCCCAAGCAGGGGCGAAATAACCCACTGATAGATTTTAATAATGGCAACAAATGGAAAAGACAGCACCGCTAGCAGCACGTTTGGCTTTCGTTCTTTGGTTTGGGGCGGGGCGTCATTACAACATTGCTTCATTGGTCTGAACCTTGATTTGAGGGATTACTGGGATTAACAATAGAGGTATTATTTGCAAGTGATGGCTAAAAGTTTTTCCAGGCACAGCTTCATTTTAGCTTCGGCTTCGGTAAAGTTGGGCAATGTTTTATCAGCATATACAAAGAATACCTGAAGCTGGATTTTTTTTTCTGTTAGCGAATCCATCAGCGTTTGTTTGTTAAGCCGGTACGCTTCACGGCCAATGCGTTTTACACGATTCCGGTCCACGGCATGTTTAAAATTTCTGGTAGAAACGGCGAAGCCAGCCTGGAGTGGAACAGTTGGCAGTGGACTGCAGTTGGCAGTTGGCAGTGGGCAGTAGTTGGCAGTTTGCAAATCTGGTGCAAGGCTGTCGTAATCTAATTGCGGTTGACCATTGACGGTTGACGGTTGACTAATGACAGTTGACGGTTGACTATTCTCCCCCACCATCTGATAAAAAACTTTATAAGGCCGTACAAAAAACGACTTGCCTGTTTTAAACAGTTGCTCAATGGCTTTGCGGCTTTTGAGGTGCTCGGCCTTGGGAAAGGTGTAACGGGTATTTATATTATTTGCGGTGCTCAATAGTAGTACATAGATGAACGGAGCGTCGCCAATGTTGCCCAATCAGGGCTATACAGCTTGTCCCAAAAAAAAATAAAAGTAAAGCAGTTTTGCTTTAGATAAATGATAAAACAATTGGATGCAACATAAATGGGTGTATCAGCTAAGATATTTACCTACAATAGGCATCCTGCGGCCTACGCCAAATGCTTTAGGCGATACCCGGATGATAGGGCAAAACTGGTTTCGTTTGTACTCATTTACGTTTACCATTTTTAAAATACGGTCTATCAAAGCCGGATCATAACCCAGGGCTTTTATTTCTTTTGGCCCCTGCCGCCGTTCTATGTATTGGTACAAAATAGGGTCTAGCACATCGTATTCGGGCAGGCTGTCGCTATCCTTTTGGCCGGGTCTTAGTTCGGCACTTGGTGGCTTGTTAATAATATTTTGGGGGATGATTTCCGCCTCCCTGTTTATGTATTTGGCTAGTTGATACACCTGCAATTTGTAGCAGTCGCCCAGTACGCCGAGGCCGCCGGCCATATCGCCATATAGTGTGCCGTAGCCGGTGGCCAGTTCGCTTTTGTTGCTGGTATTAAGTAGTATATAATTGAATTTATTGGCCAATGCCATTACCAGGTTTCCACGGGTTCGGCTTTGCAGGTTTTCTTCGGCCACATTAAAAGGCAGATCGTTAAACAACGGTTTTAAAGTAGCTAAAAATTGGTCGAAAATATCGGCTATGGGAATGGTGCCGTAAGGGTTGCCAAGGTTTTGGCTCAGCAGTTCGGCATCGCTTACCGAGTGGTCGGTACTGTATTGCGAGGGCATTAAAATAGCCCGAACATTTTCGGCACCCAAAGCGGTGCAGGCCAGTGCCAGCGTAACCGCACTATCTATGCCGCCACTGCTTGCCACAATAGCCTGCTTAAAATTCATTTTACCAAAATAATCTTTAATGCCCATCACAATAGCGTCGTGCACCTGAGCAATATTCAATTGTGGATCTAATGCCATGGGCACTAATTCTTTGTTGGGTATGCGGCTGGCGGGTTCTATAACTTCACCATTGATGGTGCCATCATCGTTCAAATCGAAAAATTGTAGTGCTTCCTCGAATAGTGGCAACTGGCCACATAGATTGGCATGTTTATCAAACACAAGTGAAGCCCCGTCGAACACAATTTCGGTTTGGCTGCCTACACCATTGCAATAAAACATGGGCAGTTTGTATTTTGTTACATTGGCTTTTATGGTTGCCTTGCGGTCTTCATCATGCGTATAATCAAAAGGCGAGGCGCTGAGGTTCAGCATCATGTCGGGCTGCTGTGCCATCAGTTTATCCATGGGGCAAATGCGGTAGAGCGGATTATCGCCCAGGTTCCAAATGTCTTCGCAAATGGTTACGGCCAGTTTTTTTCCTTTAAATGCTATTACGTTCCATTCGTAGGCTGGTTCAAAATAACGGTATTCATCAAACACATCGTAAGTGGGCAGCAGGGTTTTGTGTACCACAGCTTGTATTTTTTTATCGAACAAAAAATAGGCTGCGTTAAACAGGTCTTTGCCTTCTTTAATGGGGTTTCTTTCGGGGCCGCCCACCAACACAGCAATGGTATCGGCATGTTCGGCAATGGCTGCTACGGCAGCTTCACACTTTTCTATAAAATCATTGAACTCTAAAAAGTCTCTCGGCGGATAGCCACAAATACTCAGTTCGCTAAACAATATCAGGTCGGCACCCTGTGCTTTTGCAGCTTCTATGGCAGTGATTATTTTTTGGGTATTGCTTTCAAAATTTCCTACATGGTAGTTTTGTTGGGCTAAGGCTATTTTCATTTTACAAATTACTTTTTACAGGCTGCAAGTTCTGTAATAATGTTTTAGGGTAGTAGTAAAAGTGTATTGGGCCACTCCTCTTTACTTTTTACTTTTTACATTCCCCATAAGTGCTATAAGCATTACGGGTAAAAATACCAGGTTGGTAAAAGTGGCTATCAGCAGTGTAAATGATGTGAGCCAACCCAATGCCATGGTGCCGCCAAAGCTGCTAAAAACAAAAATTACAAAACCGGCCACCAGTACCAGCGAGGTATATATAATGCTGATGCCCGTATGGCGGATGGTGGAAACAGTAGTGGCAGTAACATTACCATGATGGGCTGCCAGCTCCTGCTTATAATTTACCAAAAACCGGATGGTGATATCTATGGCTATACCCAGCGCTATACTAAATACAATAACGGTAGAAGGCTTTAACGGCACACCCATCCAACCCATAAGCCCGGCCGTGACCACCAGCGGGATAAGGTTGGGGATTAAAGAACAAATTAAGATTCGGGCCGACTTAAACAGCACCAGCATACACAACGCAATCAGCAAAAAAGCCCAGAGAATACTTTCCTTTAAACCCTGTATTATAAAGCGGCTGCCTTCTAAATAAGTGATGGAACTGCCAGTAAACTGTACTTTGTACTTGCTGGTATCGCCAAATATTTCGTCCGACTTTTTCTTTAGCGAATCCAGCATTTTAGGTAATGCCACGGTGCCAATATCGGCCATGCTTAAACTAATACGGGCTTTTTGGCGGGTGCTGTCCATAAAGGTTTTCACCATTTTAGAAAAGCTGTTTTCATTTCCGCTGCCTTTCATTTTTAGGTAAGGCGATAGAAAAGCCATGTCGAACTCGTTGGGTACCACGTATTGGGTACTGTCGCCATCGTAATAAGCCTGCTTTGCAAATTTTAAGCCTTCTACCAAACTGATAGGCCGTGCAAAAGAGCTGTCTTTGGCTATAAACGCACTAAACTGATCTATTTTCTCAATGGTTTTTAAATTGCTTGT
>JAYUOV010000162.1:0-12774 GCA_043760535.1 Chitinophagaceae bacterium | reverse complement strand
ATAACCGCAAATACCAAAAATTAAATGCCGCTGGCAGAAATATAATACTGCATCTTAAGTAGAGCTTAAATAAGATTATCGCAACTCTGCCAGGGTGGTATTACTTTCTATAAAAGTCCACATGGTATCAAAACATTGTTTTTTAAGCGATTCGGATGTGTGCCCTTCCACAGGTATTTGTGGTAAAATGTACACCCGGAGTATAGCAGGCATTATGTAAAATGGCTTATTTACAGGTAGCGATTTGCTGGTACCAAATATACATACCGGTATAATATTTTTCTGTGTATGTATTGCCAGTTTAAATGCACCATCGTAAAAAAATTTTAATGGCTTATTGGTTCGGTTTCTGGTGCCTTCGGGGTAAATAAGCATATGGAGGCCTGTGTTCAGTACCTGTCGCATATCGTCGAAACTTTTGCGGCGGCTAGCATCACTTTTTCTATCTACCAATACAGCGCCTCTAGCATAAATCCAACCAAAGAGTGGCATTTTGGCCATAGCCTTTTTGGCAATTGTTTTATTACCTCCAGGCAAAAAAGGCGTTAGCAGCGGTACATCCATCAGCGAATTATGATTGCCCACTACTACATAATTCTCACCATTTTTAAAATTTTCTTTGCCATATATTTTAAAAGGACAGCCAATTAAACATAAAAAAACTCGCATCCACCAACGGCTAATACAGGCATACACCCGCATACCAGCAGGCTCGGGTATAAGCCATGTAAGGCATAGAGGAATAATAACCACCAGCATGGTAGCTGAAAAGGCAATAATGCTCCATACTGCCCAAAATCTGCCAAATATGTTTTTAAATATATTCATACTTCTATAAAATATTATTTTGGTTAATGGTTTATAAGTCATTTTTCGTTTTAATATAAACCCTAAACCTCATTAATTAGCATCGTTTATACTGCCCAGTTAACTGCTTCTATCCCATCTTTCATTAAAAGAGTGTTGGTTTTGCTAAAATGTTTACAACCAAAAAAACCATTGTAAGCACTTAGCGGCGAAGGGTGTGCAGCCTTTAGTACATGGTGTTTGCCTTCGTCTATCAGTGTTTGTTTTACCTGGGCAAATTTGCCCCACAATAGAAAAACGATTCCTTTTTTTTCGTCTGAAATTTTTTGGATAACGGCGTTTGTAAACTGCTGCCACCCAATCTGGGCATGGCTTCCCGGCTCATTGGCACGTACCGTAAGTGAGGCATTTAACAGCAATACACCCTGCAGAGCCCAGGGTGTAAGGTTTCCCGTTTTTGGTATCGGCATGCCAATATCACTCAGTAATTCTTTATACATATTGGCAAGCGATGGTGGCGGCGGCACACCATCGGCTACCGAGAAGCTAAGCCCCATAGCCTGCCCCGGATTATGGTACGGATCCTGCCCCAGCAGCACCACTTTTACTTTATCCCATGGCGTTTTATCAAAAGCATTAAATATTTGCGACCCCTGCGGGTAAATAATTTTACTAGAAGCCCTTTCCATTTTAAGGTGCATAGCTATCTGCAAAAAGTATGGTTTGCTAAATTCATTTTGCAATTGACGCTTCCAGCTGGGTTCCATTTTTACATCCATAGTATTTGTTCTTTATTAGCCTTACAGTTTGGCATAACTGCTTTAATGCACAAAATAAATAAGTAGTACCACATGTAGTAAAAATTATAATTGGCTGATTGCTGTTATTGAAACCCACTAATAAATACTTGTTGTAGCATGAATTAAAAATTATTTTCACTAACACTATATCCTTTGGTTCCAAATTAAAATTCTGGAATGAAAAAACAAGACTATATCAATGCTTTATGGGTCTTTGCTATTTTGGCTACTATTTTAGTGCATGCCAATCAGTTTGGTAATCCTAACTTAAGTTTCGGTGTTGCTAACTAGTTTAAAGTCAATAGAATAAAATGTGAAATAATAAATTTTAGTCTCTCAAATTCTTGGTTATTTGTTATCTATAATAAAATTACATTTTCAACTAGATTTTGGGATGAAACTCAATGATTTCAGGCTCAAGCTTGGCAACAATATATGTATATTAATAATATAATATATAAAGGCTCGTAAACATTGGGTTTTGCAGCACTGAAACTTAAGGAACTAACATAATCCGGCTTAGAAAATAATACTTGCAACTAGTGGATTATATTTTATCCCATCCATACTTCATAGCATAAGCTATCAGCCAGCCTACTACTTCGTTATAACTTTCCTTCCCTTTTGGCTGGCTGTTCATCTTTAAATATTTGTCGTACATCCAGTCAATAGCGGGGCTTATGGGGTTTCTGTTTTTATTAAAAAATGCACTTACTGTTTTGCGGTCGTCTTTAATTTTTTGTGGCAATAATTTTAAATGTTGCCTTGCAATGGCAGAATCTCTTCTAAACAAATCGCCTATTGCATAAGAATACAAATCAAAATATACACTGTACCGAAAAGCCTTATCGCTGCTTTGCTTACAGGCCAAATAGCCTATAAAATTGGCTTCGCTTTCGCTGGCATAACCAAGCTGATGAGCCATTTCGTGGCAGCATACATAAGGCAGTAAAAATTGAGGTATGGTAGTATTTAATTGTGCCTCTCCGGTAAACGGATTCAGGTACCCTAAAAAACCTAAATAGTTACCGCCATAATAGAGCATGCTAGGCTTTACACTAATACTTTGGTGATTAAGAAAAGGAAATGTAACCGCTGCTTTTTGATATGATACTTGACTGAGTTTGGCAAGTACTTTTGTATCACCATAAATTGTAGCTCCGGCAAAATCTGTAACCAATACATTCAGCTTTGAGGTTAATGTGTCGGTAAGTTGTATCAATTCTGCATTACTATATTTGGTAAAATTCAATTGCATTTGGTAAGCACTGCCAAGGCGGTTATAGTTAAACCCCCACAACCAATTGAAGCCGATGTAAATGAGCAAAACCGTTTGCAATAACCTGTGGCCGTAATACAGTGCCAGCCTGCGATTAAGCTGTTTTCTCCGCCATCTTTTTATAAAATTAATAAAGCGGATAATAATCCAGAGAATAGCTACGCCATACAATAAATCGCCAACGCTGAAAGGTATCCAGCCCAATAAAAACCTGGAAGCCCTGCTGATAACGGGATACAAACCTGTGGCGTAATAACGCTCTATAAACGAAGGAAACTGATTAATAAGCAACGTAATACATGCAATAATTACGAGTGCAATGAGGAACCTGTATTGTTGTAATTTCTGTTTCATGCTATGCCGTAGCAAATATTCATATTGTAATTTAAAAAGGCATTTATTTTTTATTATGTTTTATCAGGCCGAAAAAACAGATACTTACTAATTAACAAAATCCCACTTAAAACCAAACCTTAAAAAATTAACCGGTGTAGGGTATAATGGAGCTGCAAAATTATTTTTGAGGAATCCTGCCTGCGGCGAAAATGTGAGGGTGTTCAGATTTTCCATCCTTATAAAGCAATTGAAACTTTTAATACGAAAATGAAAGAAGGCAGCAATATCCGGTCGGTTGCTAATGGTGGTTTTTTCCTGCAAAAAAAACTGCTGTGTTAACGGTGAATAATCATCGGCCTTAAATGGCGAAAAGTACCGTATATCAAGACCGGTGGCCATATTGAGATTTTTGAAAAACACACCTTCATAAACGATCCGCTGGCGGGTGTACAATGCAGGCAGGTTTATAAAATTGCCGGTTGGCTGCTGAAAATGCAGCTCCGAATAAAGATTCCAGCGTTTGCTGAGTTTAAACTTTTTCTCGGCACTAAGATGTAGTACACTTGCAATACCACTTGCCTGCGTTGCATGGTAAAAGTTATCGAAATAGGTATAATTGGCTATGAGATAATAATGACCAGTTAGATTTATATTAGATTTTGTTTCGTGTACCGAGGCAAAAAGATGGGTAATATTTTCCTTGTTAAAAGTAGCGTTGGTAGGCAGCAAAGGAAAACTGCTCCGGCTATCGTACACAAATGATGGAGTATGATTGGTGTTTTGGAAACCAAGAACCACATCTCCAAAACGCTTACCTAAAAAGGCTTGTAGCTGAATTTTTGCTGTGTAATCGCCGGCATTGTAACCACTAATGTACAACTGGCCATTGGCATTTACATCCCATTTTTTATTACGGGTACGGTTGCGGTATTCGCCCAATACATACAGGTTGTTAAGGTTCAGGTTTGTATTGTCTAGTGTGCCAGTAAGCATTTGATAGGCGGCTCCAAGTTTTAAAAACTGGTTTTGATTTTGCTTCTCCGGAAAAAGAATTAGGGCAAATTCGTTTTTCAATTCTTTCCAATCATCTTTAAAAAGTATGCTGCCCCCAATGGCGGTATAGCCGTAATATTTGCTTATAGAATCAACTGTTGCTGCATCTTGAAAGCTATAGCTGCTTTTGCCATAAGTAAGGTTGTGCTGTATTCTAATACGCGGATAAAAAAGCTTGATAACGGACGAATCGGTTACTACAGAATCTTTTTGACCAAAATCGTATTGGTGGCGAAAAAAGAAAGTTGAATTTTTATTAGATGCCCCACTCGTTTTTGTTTGGGAAAACGGATTATTATTAAAATCATTTTGGCCACCTAAACGGGTTGGTATTCCAAACCTATCATTAAAAGGTTCTAGTTGCAATAAAGTATCATTGATAATACCACCATTTTCACCAGCAGTAAGCTTATTACTTAAATACACTATTAAACCACTATAGCGTAATTTTCTGGTTTTAAACGGGGTTGCAATTCTAATGCTACTATTTCTGTTAGATACATTTTGAAAAGAACCTGGAGATGAAAGAAAACGGAATTCAAAGATGGGATTGAAATTTGATTTAAATGTTTGTGTAAATAAAACCGAAACAGTTTGCTCGGCCCTGCCGCCAATAATATACCCTAACTCTGAGTACGGTCTTGTGGTTTGGAAAAATCTGGTTTCTTCCAGCTTAAATTGGTACACATCGTATGCATGAAAACCGGGATCAAAACCTGCGGTTATTCTTGGCGTAAAAAAAATGGGTCTTGTAGCCGACCCTAAATTGCCCAAAAATAAGTGATCGTATGGGATAGGTATTCTCTTTATCAGATTCAGCACACTAGAATCTAATTTTCGATTGATAGTACTATCGAAATAGCGGAAGGAGACAGTAACGCTATCTTCAAGGCCGGTGCGGTGTGCCAGGCTATCGCCGCCTTTTATGCGACTATTGGGGGCCTGCGGCTTTCCATTATTATTAATTCCACCTTGAGAATTTGTCTGAAGCGTTCTTCCTGCACCTGGCGGCATTTCCTGTGCAAACATTTGCTTACACAATAACAGCAGGAAAGATAAAATGAGGATAAGTACCAAAGGCATGTGGCAAAGAAAATGAAAGCAAGTGATAATGTGAGAATATGGAAATGTGAAAGTGTGGAAATGTGGAAAATGTGAAAGTGAGGAAATGTGGGAATGAGGAAAATTAGAAAATTTGAAAGTGTAGAAGTGTGGAAATAAGGAATTGAATTATTTACAAAAGAATGGTTATCAAATCACAAATCGCAAATTATAATGCTCCTACCAATTCTTTAAATATTAAAGTAAGCTTTGGTTCGGCGGCATTGGCAGCTTCTAGTACTTCGGTATGTGTAATGGTGTTTTCTTCCTCCCTAATACCGATATCGGTAATTACGCTCATGGCAAAAACGGGAATATCCATGTGGCGGGCAGCAATTACTTCCTGCACGGTACTCATGCCCACGGCATCGCCGCCTATTACTTTCAGCAGTTTGTATTCGGCACGGGTTTCGAAAGTGGGGCCGGTAACACCACAGTAAACGCCTTCTTTTACTTCAATATTATTGGCTGCAGCTATAGCTTTTGCCGTGGTTATTATTGCTTTGCTATATGGTTCGCTCATATCGGGGAACCGTGGGCCGAGTTGGGATACATTATGGCCAAGCAATGGGTTAACCGCAAAAAAGCTAATATGGTCGTTAATGATCATCAAATCACCCACTTTAAAGCCCGGATTCATGCCGCCGGCTGCATTACTTAGCAGCAAGGTTTTTATACCAAGCCATTTCATAACACGGATGGGATAAGCCACTTCGGCGGGTGTGTAGCCTTCGTAAAAATGAAAACGGCCTGCCATACATACCACTATTTTGCCATTGAGTTTACCAAAAATCAATTTGCCGCTATGGCCTTCTACCGTACTTACAGGAAAGTGCGGAATGTCTTCGTAAGGTATTTCACACGATACTTCTATTTCTTTACCCAAATTACCAAGCCCACTGCCTAACACAATGCCCACTTCGGGTTTGTGAGTGTAATAATTATTAATGATAGAAATGGTTTGGTTGAGTTGTTCGATAATAGACATGGTGGAGATGTATGATTTGTGATGAATGATTTTTTTAATATTCAGGGTAAAGTGCCTGAGCCTGTTACCCGGTATGGTTGTTTGTAAATGAAATTGATGTTTGGTGATTGGTTGATTGATTGGTTGTTTGGTTAAACTACGAATTTCAATATGATTTAAAGTGAAACGAAATTATTAGAAGTGCATCTCATTATCTATTTTTTCATTTTCCATTATCTAATGCTCCATTATCACATTATTCATTTTTTCAAAAATATCCCCCCCCCATTTTGCATATTCTTTGCCCGAAGGGTGTAATAAGTCGGGTGCTAAAAAGTCGGTATCGGAGCCGTTTTTTCTTTGGTTGTTGGTAATGTTTATATAATGAACGGCATACTGATTAGAGATGGTTTTACAAATGTTATTAAATGTATCAATGGCCTTAGACACAAGCTTTGCATCGTGGTTTTTGGCAAAAGGCGTAATACCCCAATCGGGTATAGAAACAACGATTACATGCTGCGGTATTTGGTTGGTATAGTGCAATGCTTTGCGAAGCAGAAACTCAAAATCTTCTTTAAAATCTATAGTACTTAAACCACGGTATTGGTTATTTACGCCAATGAGTAAGGTTACAAAATCGTAATGTTCTTCTTGTTGATTGTGTAGTAAATGTGCTGCCAGTTCCAAACTTGTCCAGCCGGTTTTGGCTATAATTTCCGGTGCATAAAAATGATGGCCGGCTTTACGAAGTAACTGTAAAGTTTGGTAAGGAAAGCTTTCATGCAGCGGCACACCTTCGCCTATGGTGTAGCTATCGCCAAGGCATAGTAAGGAGTAATGTTTCATTATTCAAAAATAGGGATTGGGAATTGGTTGGTTAGTTGGTTGGTTGGTTTATTAGTTAACTTATGGCTGGTAGAATAGGGAATTAGGGATATGTAGGATGTGTAAGCTATATTTTGATAAGTTTTTTTTGAACATAAAAGTGTTCTGTTAAGCCATTCATTAAAGATAACCGCTAATTTTAGTCCCAAACCAGATTCCCCAAACCCCATTCCTTTAATCAATTCATCAACCAATCCTTCAATTCGAAATTATCAATGAATATTTCTCTACACGGAAAAACAGCCGTTATTTGTGGCAGTACACAGGGTATTGGTTTAGCCTGTGCTAAAGAGCTGGCTTTGCTTGGTGCCAATTGTATTCTCATAGCCCGTAATGCCAATAGTTTGCATCAGGCCGTTGGCCAATTACATACCGATGCAGATCAAAATCACTTGTATGCTGTGGCCGATTTTTCTGATGTAGAATCTGTTCGTTCGGCTATTAATAAATTAGTTTCTTTATACCCGGTTCATATTTTAATAAACAATAGCGGTGGCCCTGCTACTGGGCTTATCAGCGAAGCTGCTGAAACCTCTTTTACAGAAGCCTTTAACCAGCACCTTATTTGCAATCATTTGCTAACACAAGCCGTAATACCTGGCATGAGGGATGCCCATTATGGTCGCATTATCAATATTGTTTCTACTTCTGTAAAAATCCCAATACATAATTTGGGTGTAAGCAATACTATCCGAGGGGCGGTAGCTTCCTGGGCTAAAACAATGGCCAACGAATTGGGGCAATATAACATTACCGTAAACAATATTTTACCCGGGCTAACCAATACCCAGCGGCTCGAAAGCCTTATTAATAACACATCAGCCAAAAAAAACATAAGTAGGGATATATTGGTAAGCAATATGCTGGATGAAATACCTATGAAACGTTTTGGCGAAGCCGCTGAAATAGCAGCCGTAGCTGCATTTTTGGCATCGCCGGCAGCCGCTTATGTTAATGGTGCCAGCATACCCGTAGATGGCGGAAAAACAGGGAGTATATAGTACTAGGATTATTGGATTATAGGATTATAGGATTAAAGGATTGTAGAATTATAGGATTAAAGGATTGTAGAATTAAAGGATTGTAGGATTAGGACTAGGATTTTAGAATTACAGGATTGTTTGATTGTTTGATTTTAAGATTTTTTACTTAGTAATTTAATCAAAAAATAATTGATACTTCTATCACTTCATATTCTTAATTTAATAATTCTGTAATGTTACAATCTTAGTACCTCTTCGTAAAACTATATAGTAGAATACCTGCGGCCACGGCAGCATTCAGGCTTTCGGCATCGCTAAAGCCGGGTATGGTTATAGGGTGGTTAATAAAAGAAATTAGATTTGGCCTAATCCCTTTTCCTTCGTTTCCAATTAATATAATGGCATCCGGTGCAGCAGTTACGGTTTGTACCGGCAGCCCGTTTAGCAAAGCGCCATATACCGGCTTTTCATTTTCTGCTAAAAAATCTTCCAGATTTTTATACGCAACCGCAACACTAAAAATGCTACCCATGCTTGCTTGTATAACTTTTGGTTGAAAAACATCAGCACAGTCTGGGCTGCAGATGATGGTATGAATACCAAACCAATGAGCGGTGCGCAAAATGGATCCCATATTGCCCGGATCCTGTAAGCCATCTAATGCCAGTATCTGGTTATTAGCAAACACATCCTCCGATGCTGAAACTGGCATTGCTACCACAGCCAAAACTTCTTGTGGCGTTTGCAGGTTCGATATTTTTTCTAGTTCGAATGTTTCTGTAACTGTAAAATATGCCTGAAATTTATTTTTCAAAGTTGTAGATTGGCTATTCCACCACTCTTGGGTAGCATATATGTTTTTTACCCATCCAGGTTTGCGGCATAGTAATTCGCTAACCACTTTTGTGCCCTCGGCTACAAATTGGCCGTATTCTGTTCTGAATTTTTTTTGGCTTAAACTTTGAATATATTTGATCACACTTTTAGGCAGCATAAAATAATTGATTGAAAGCAAATATCAAAGATTGGATTAAGTATTGGTGGATTTTTCCATTTCTAGTATGGGGCTTTATGTCCTGTTCGCCCAAAGATTTTCCTACCGGAAAGCCATTTGTTATTAAAAGCGGCGTATCGCTAAAGGCACCTGTGGCCAACGAACAGCGGAAGGCAATGGAATTAGAACTGGGTAATTATTTAGATGATAGCTTAAAAGTGCAAACTAAGGCTGTGCTTGGGTTTAAGCGGCAACTAAATCCGCCCATCTTCGATTCGGCCAATATAGATCGTAGTAAAGCCTTTATGAAAAACTACCTCAATTCGCTTGGTTTTTATGCAGCTACTTTCTATAACGTTACAATAAAATTCGATTCTTCTAAGCCAGGACAAATTCGCACCGACATTAAATTTTTTATAGATGCCGGCAAGCAAATAAAATTCGATTCTATTTGGTACGATCTTAAAGTAACAGAGCTGGAAACCCTGGCCAACGAAAGCAAAGACAAAGCACTGATGAAAAAAGGAGAGGGCTACTCCAAACAGGTAGTAGGGCAGGAGCTGGATCGCCTTGTTTCACTCTATCGCACCAAAGGCTATTTTAAAATGGCAAGAGCCAGTCTTGTGGCGGAATTTGATTCGTTAAGCGACATTCTTAATTCCAATCTTGGTGTAAGTATAGATCCTTCAAATGGTAACTTGGTAAATTTAGATATCGATCCCTTTGCACAAATCCAAAAATTACAAAAAAGAAGGGAAAATCCAACAGTAGATTTTAGAATCTTGCAGCGACCCGGTGCCGATACCACAGCTTTTTTAAAGTACAATCTTGGTAAGCTTACCATTTTTCCCGAGGCAAAAATTGATGAAGATAAATCGCAACTAATAGCCGATAGCAGCTTACTTTCTTTTTATACTTTTGGTGGCGTTACGCTTAGGTATAAGCAAGGCTTATTTAACAACAAAACCGTAAGGCGCTTTAATACCATGGTGCCTGGAATGCTGTATAATGAAGAACAATATTTTAAAACCGTAAACGCATTTGGCCAGGCTGGCAGCTGGCAGCAGGTAGATGTAAAGGCTTATACCCACATAGACAGTACAGATACTATACCCAAAGTAGATATCAACCTCTTTCTTACACCTGCTAAAAAGTACAGCTTTAAAACTGATTTTGAAACCAGCCTTAACATTGGGCGTAATGCAGTAGATGTATTTACTGGCTCATTTTTGGGTTTATCTGTTGTAGGAAATTTACTAAACAGAAATTTTGGAAAAAGTGCCATACAGCAAAACACTAATTTACGTGGAGGTGTGGAATTAAGCACCAAAAATGCTGGAAGTGGAAATCGTATTTTTCAGTCGATACTATTTTCAGCAGGCACTACTTTTTCTATCCCACGCCTATGGCCACCTTTAAAGTGGCTAGTAAAAAAGCCCGATGCTAGCCGTACATTTTTAAATATTGGTGGCGGTTATAACGATCGTCAAAAATTTTATACCCTCGCTAATTTAAATATAGCCTTGGGTTTTGAGTGGAAAAAACGTAACCATGTTTGGACCATAAAGATTCCAAACGTAGAGTTAGTGAAACTAGATAGATCAGACAGCCTGGAAAAGCTAATTGCCCAAAACCCAAACCTATCCTACTCATTTAATCAGGGGCTGGTATTAGGTTTGTCGGGTAGCTGGCAGTGGAATATTTCTTATCGTAAAAAGCCAAATCAAAATACCTATGTAAGGGTAAATGCAGAAGAATCAGGACTACTAACAGGCAGCCTTTTTAATAATACCCTCAGATTTTGGAAAGCCGATTTGGATGTTCGCCACAACATAGTTTTTGCAAAGCACAAATGGGCCTTTAGGGCAACAGGAGGCTATGGTAAAAATTTTGGATTAAGTACAGCAGCCCTGCCATTTTTTAGGCAGTTTATAGCTGGCGGCCCCAATAGCATGAGGGCATGGCGGCTAAGGCAGCTAGGCCTAGGCAATAGTTATATACAGGATACAGCAAGGTTTAAGGATCGGCTGGGCGATATATACATGGAGCTGAATGCTGAATACCGTTTTAATATAACCAAGCTATTTGGCTACCCAATAGAAGGTGCGTTATTTACCGATATAGGTAATGTTTGGAACCGCTTTTCGCAAAACCCTTTAAGGCCTAATGAGGGTGTTTTTGCATTTAAAAACCTTGGCCGCGATTTGGCCGTGGCAGCCGGTTTCGGCATCCGCTGGGATTTTAGTTACCTGCGTGTTCGCCTTGATTATGCCTACAAAATAAAAGACCCGGTAAGAGGTGGCAATGGCTGGCTAAAAAAATTTGAACATAAAACCCCCAATAGCATTGGCTACCAGGAAAATAAAAATTATGCTATTCAGTTTGGCGTTGATTATCCTTTTTAAAAATCAAGCAGGGGCAATTGCTTCTCTCCAAAATGTCAGCAATTACAAACGAACCATTCCCCTTCTAAAAAATCCTTTCATTTTAAATACCTCGCATCTTACTTTTACCGCTATGGCTTCTTGTTCTCAAAAATTATTTCTTATTGGCCTAATGGGCTCTGGTAAAAGCTACTGGGGCAGGCATCTTGCATTCCATTTTCATTATCCGTTTCTCGATTTGGATAAAGGCATAGAGATGGCTGAAAAAAAAACCATCACTGACATTTTTGAGCAAGAAGGCGAGGCCAATTTTAGGGAAATAGAACGGCAAACCCTAAGGCGGCTTAACGATGGTTACAGCAAGTATGTAATGAGTTGCGGCGGCGGTACCCCTTGTTTTTTCGATAACATGGATTGGATGACTGCAACCGGAATCGTAATATGGCTGCGGCCTACTATGCAGGTGCTGGCCAAAAGGCTGATAACCGGCAAGGAAAAAAGGCCATTGATAAAAAATGCAGCTACAGAAGAAGCTATTATAGACATTCTTTCGAACCTGATGGTAAACAGGGAGGCCGCTTATAACAAATCACATTTTATAGTGGAGGATCCATTTCCAACCATAGAAACTTTTGAAAAAATACTTCGAAATGCATAGAGGATTAATGATGATTGGCTCACTGTTGGGCGCCTTTGCGGTAGCATTGGGTGCTTTTGGGGCACATGCTCTAAAGCAAAAACTGGGGGCAGAAGAGCTCTCCGTTTACCAAACCGGTGTGCAATACCAGTTTTACCATGTGGTGGCTATTTTTGTTGTAGCCTCGCTGTACGGAAAATTTCACCGTCCGGCCATTTTATGGGCAGGCAGATTTTTTATTGCCGGCATTTTTTTATTTAGCGGTAGCCTCTATTTAATTACTTATTTAAAAGCATTTGGCGGCATCGCTGCCAAATGGCTTGGCCCCATTACCCCAATTGGCGGTTTATTTTTTATACTCGGCTGGCTACTATTGGGCTGGTTAGTGAACCACGGCAAAGTGCAAAGGCCGTGAGGGGTTGGGGATTAGGTCATTAGGGGTTGGGTCATTAGGGCATCTCTAAAAACCCATATTTTGTAAGTGCCGCATTTTAAGTTACAATTTTATTTTAATATGTTATTTTCTTTTTACTCTTGTTTTTCTG
>JAYUOV010000161.1:0-12801 GCA_043760535.1 Chitinophagaceae bacterium | reverse complement strand
TAGTAGCAATCAGTTGAACGGAGCGTCGCCAATGTCGCTCCATCAGGGCACGGCTTTCGCTGGGTTCAAAAAAAGAAAAACTACGCAATCAAAACTGCTAAGAGTAAGGAGTTCTGTAATTACAAAAAATGTCTTTTTTCTTTAATGGATGCAAAAATATTTCTGTAAGAAATCTAAATATTGATTAGGATATGGCTTTAGAATTAGTGGCCGAAGCCATTACCTTTAATTAAAAGCAAGACTAGCGTAACATGCCACAATAGAAAGAAGGTATTTAATGTTATAAAGAAAAGGCATATTTGAATTACTAAACCCAAATGGCTTTTATTACAGCCATTTGGGTTTTTCGTTGGTTTTTGATTCAAAGCGAAAATTGCCTCTATACAGGCCCAACGAGATGTGTATAGTGATTCAAGATATGTTATGCAAAAGCCGGATGTACTTGTAAATGTTGGGTAGCGGTAGGTATTACTAGGTTGCCATCACTTGTTGCAACAATACTTTACAATAGGCAGGCACCAATAACAACCTGCTGCCAAACCAACTGAACATTTCGCCATCGGCCAGCAGTATTTGCGTATTAGGAAAATGGTGTTGCAACTCTTGTATATGTTTTTCTTTAAATGGGTATGGCTCTGACGATAATAGTAATAAACGGCAGTTTTTTATTTGCAATGTTTCTATCGTTATTTCCGGGTAGCGAATTTCATTTACAAAAACATTTTCGAAGCCGCATAAATTCATAATATCGCTAATGTAGGTATCGCCACCTGCGGTCATGTATGGGTTTCTCCAAATAAGGTAAGCAGTAGCCAAATTTTTGCCGGGTTTCTCCAATCCTGAAAATGCATCTATAATTTTACAGGCCATTTCGCTGGCTTTAGATTCTTTTTGTAATAGAATGCTTACTTGCTGCATCATTTGCAATGCATTGTTAAGTGTAGCCACTTCGCTTACATAAACTGGGCAAATGGCAGCAAGGGCTTCTACCTGTTCCTTTATATTTTCTTCTTTATTGGCTAAAATTAAATCCGGCTGTAATTTTTTTATCTTTTCAATATCTACTGTTTTGGTACCACCAATTTTTACCTTATTCCTAAGCCATTTATTAGGATATACACAAAATTTTGTAATACCCACTACTTCCGCATCCAAACCAAGATCGAATAATAACTCTGTTTGGGATGGCACTAAACTAATAATCCGGCAAGGTTTTAAACCAGCAGGTGCGGTAAAATTATTTTGGTAGATAATTGGTGGCATGGTTCGGGGTTAGCTGCAAAACCTAAAGTAAATCCTGTAAATGCACATCATTGTAATCGCTAACAAAATGAAGCACATTAGGGTATTGTTCAAATTCCTCCTTACTATGCAATGTGGTAAGTACTATGCATTTCATTCCAGCATTCATGGCAGCTTCTACGCCTTTTGGGGCATCTTCAAACACAATACAATCTTCAATAGCCGCCCCAATAAGTGCTGCTGCTTTGGTAAATGTTTCTGGGTGTGGCTTGCTTAGTTCCACATCATCGGCACTAATAATAGCTTTAAAATAATGGCGAAGGTTAAGGTTGTTTAGCACAAAATCTATATTAAAAGGCATGGCTGCCGAACCAATAGCCATTGTAATATCTTTTTGTTTTGCTTTTTTAAAAAAATGATCCAGACCAGCTATCAAAGCTAGTTTTGGTAAATAAGCCGTTTGGTATCTCCGTTCTTTCTCCATCGATAACTGCTTCATTTCTTCGTTCGTAAAGCGGCCTTCGCCAAAAATGCGCACCAGTACTTCTTCATTTTTACCATACATCTGGCTTTTAACTGCTTCGTAGCTTAGCCTTGCACCAAGGTCGTTGTTGAGTATGTTAAACCAAACTTTCAAATGGTAGGCCATATCATCTATCATGGTACCATTCATGTCGAAGATGAAAGCAGTGGTTTGGGTCATAATATTTTTTTAAAAAAAATGTATTAAAAACAAGTAATTTCCAATAGCCTATAATGCTCATATTACTTAATACAGCATCCGTACTTTAATGGTTTCCTTTACCTCTTTCAGTAAATTTACGGCCTGCCGGCTTAGTTGTTTATTTACATCCAACACTACATAACCAATAGATTCATTAGTCATTAAGTATTGGCCTACGATATTGATTTTGGCCTTGCTCAATGCCGTATTTATTTCGCTCAGTACACCCGGCACATTGTTGTGAATATGTAAAATACGGTGGGCACCTTCTAGCAATGGCAGGTTAAGAGATGGGATGGTATGGCTGCCAAACGTTACACCTTTTTCTAGATAGGCAATTAGCTTGCTGCTTACATCCACACCAATATTCTGTTGTGCCTCTTCAGTGCTACCGCCAATATGTGGGGTCAATATCACATTGCTTATACCCTGTAATGGTGTTGTAAATGCATCACCATTTTTCTCTGGCTCTACAGGAAAAACATCTATAGCTGCACCGCTCAAACTGCAGTCCAGTAAGGATTGGCGCAGAGCTTCAAGGTCTACCACTTCGCCACGGGCATAGTTAATCAGGATGCTGCCTGGCTTAAATTGTTTCAATACTTGTTTGGTGATCAGGTTTTTTGTTTGGCCTGTTTCGGGTACGTGCAGGGTAATAATATCTGCCTTGCTTACTACTTCTTTCAGGCTTCTGCATGCAGAGGCATTGCCCAAGGGAAGTTTGGTCAAGGTGTCGTAAAAAATCACATTCATACCCATGCCTTCGGCCAAAACACTTACTTGGCTACCGATATTTCCGTAGCCGATAATGCCGAGGGTTTTACCCCGCAGTTCAAAACTTCCTTTAGCTTCTTTCATCCATTTACCCTGATGTGCGGCTATATTTTTATCGGTAATGCGGCGTATTAATAGTATGGATAAACCAATAACCAATTCGGCCACACTGCGGGTATTGCTATATGGAGCGTTAAAAACCACTACACCATGCTCGGTAGCACTTTTAAGATCTACTTGGTTTACACCTATACAAAAACAGCCAATGGCCTGTAACCTTGGTGCAGCCTGTAATACCTTTTTGGTAATAAGGCTTTTGCTGCGGATGCCCAACAGGTGTACATCTTTTATCTCTTTTATCAGCTCTGCTTCGCTTAAGGCACCGCTATATTTTTTTACATGATAACCTGCATCTTTTATGTTGCTAATAGCTGTTTCGCTTATATTTTCAAGCAGTAGGATGTTTATTTTTTCTTTGGGATAACTCGTTTCTATGCTCATGGCGGCAAATATAGTAAGTGCCAGTTTGCAGATTGTCAATAAAATTAGTGGACAATGAAATAGTAAAATGAAATTCTTAGGTTTGCCCACTTCAGAACTTCACCCACCCCTGTGAGGAAAGAACCTGCTCTACCGCTAGCGGAGAACAAAAATCAAATACTATCTACATCAATAATTACCTGCACCCGGCTAAAGGTTTTTTCGTGGTGTAGATCTATAATGAAGCTTTTGAGTTGCTGCTTGCACTGTTGTAATAAAGTGAGCTGCCTAGGTAGTTTCAGCATCAGTTCGTAAATAAACTGATTGCGTACTCGGTTTACAGGTGGCTCTGCTGGTCCATTGAGGTATTGGTCGTATGCACCCAATAATTTACTGGCTAAAAATTGCGAAGCCTGCTGTGCTATATTTTTGTCTTTGTGCTTGCATAGTAATTTTATAATGCGGCTAAATGGTGGGTAAAAATACTGGCGGCGGTATTGTATTTCTATATCGAAAAACTGCTTGTAATCGTGGCGCTGAATAATGGCTAGTAACGGGTGGTGAGTATTGGTTACCTGCACCAGCACTTTGCCTTTTTCGCCTTTGCGGCCAGCCCTGCCGCTTACCTGTTCCATTAGTTGAAATGCCCTTTCATTTACCCTAAAATCGGCGAAGCCTAAAATGCCATCTGCATCTAAAATGCCCACCAATCCTACATGATCAAAATCTAATCCTTTTACCACCATTTGGGTGCCTACCAGTACATCTATCCGCTTTTGCTCAAAGAGATGAATCAATGCATCGTGGCTATGTTTGCCACGAACACTGTCTATGTCCATCCGGGCAATTTTTGCATCTGGTAAAAGCTCATCCAGCACTTCTTCTATTTTTTCTGTACCAAAATTTTTCTGGGTAAAATTCTGACTGCCACAGGCAACGCAGGTTTTTACATTGGGGTAGGCGGTACCGCAATAATGACAATGCAGTTTGCCACTGCTTTTGTGTAGCGTAAGCGATACATCGCAATGCTCACAATGCGGTATCCAGCCGCATACGGCACATATTTGGTAGGGCGAATAGCCTCTTCTGTTTTGAAACAGAATTACTTGTTTTCCTCGTTTAATATTGTCTTCAATAGCCGCTTGTAATTGTGGGGTAATAATGGGTTTGGTCTTGTCTTTCATCACCACTTTTCGCAGGTCAATTAGTTCCATATCTGGCAATTCGATACCACCATACCGGTCTGTAATTTGTACCAAACCATATTTGCCTTGCATGGCATTATAGTAGGTTTCTACCGAAGGGGTGGCACTGCCCAACACTACTTTGGCACCAATAACAGAAGCGTAGTAAATGGCCGCATCCCTTGCATGGTAGCGGGGTGCGGGTTCATGTTGCTTAAAAGAGCTGTCGTGTTCTTCATCTACTATTATAAATCCAAGGTTGTGGAAGGGTAGAAACAAAGACGACCTGGCACCGAGTACAATTTTTACATCACCCAACTTTACTTTGTTCCAAAGTTCCACCCTTTCGTTTGGGCTAAATTTGGAATGGTACACCGCTACATGCCCACCAAAATGCTGTTGCAGGCGGCGAATAATTTGTGTGGTTAAAGCTATCTCTGGCAACAAAAAGAGAACCTGTTTTCCCAGTTTAATCTGTTCTTCTATCAGCCGGATGTAAATGAGCGTTTTGCCGCTGCCGGTAACGCCATGCAGCAGGCATACTTCCCTTTTTAGCAGTATTTCTTTTACTTGTGTTAATGCTGCTTCTTGCTGCTGCGATAACTCAAATTCCACCTTCACATCCTTGGGTAAAGAAAGCAATCGGCCTACCGTTCTTTTTTCTGCTATCAATATTTTTTTGTCTAGCAAACCCTTGAGCATAGCAGGGGAGGCAGCCGCTTTTTTCAGAAGTTTTTTTTGGGTTACTTCTCCATCTGTTTTCTGAAAATGTAAAAAAGCTAAAAGTAAGTCTAACTGCTTGGTGGCACGGCTCCATTCGTTCACTAATTTTTCTAAGGCCGCTTCGCTATGATAATCAGGATTGAGTAGTATATATGTCTCTTTTTTCTCCTTGTACTTTTCGGTAAGGGCTTCCCATACATAGCAGATTCTTTTTTCTATCAGCTTCTTTATTACCGGATAAACCTGGGTGGCATCGAGCAGTTTTTGCACTTCCTGTAACTTCAGTTCTTTTCTTATTTCCAATGCTTCTGCTATAATGTATTCATCATTGCTAAGGTTCGTTAGCTCTATGCTGTGGTCTTCGTTGTAACTGATTATGGTTTCGCTGCTGAGCTTTAAGTGTGCTGGCAAAGCAGCCTGCATTACTTCTCCTTCGGTACAGGCATAGTAATGGCTAATCCATTGCCATAGTTTTAATTGTGCCGGAAAAACCACCGGTTCTGCATCCAGCACATTCAGTATTTCTTTGGTATCGTAAGCCGGTGCCTTTTGGTGAAGTGTACGAATGATACCGGCATATTTTTTATTTTCTTTTAGGCCTACTTCTACACGGCTACCTGGCACTACTGCATGGGCTAAATGCTGCGGTACTGCCCAAGTATAGGTACGTGGCAATGCTAGTGGAATTACCACTTCGGCGAACAGTGTTGCTTTGGGGAATATGCTGTTTGTAGTGTTCAAAACTTGGGTGAAAATACAAGGTTTAATGCAGAGACGGAGCTACTGTTATTTAGCAATTGGATACAGCCTTTACCTTCATTAATAATTAATGGTTGTTCATACTTTCTGTGTGTCATTGCCCCGACAGTTGTTGGAATTTTAAACCACAATATTTGCTTTTTAAAATATAAAGGAATGAAACAAATATTTTTAATGGCTTTTTGTAACCTGTTAATGATTGGGGCACAAACACAACCCACTATTTATCCTAAAGGCTTACAAGTGGGCAACGAAGCTCCGGCTATTGCTAGTAAAGACAATACAGGAAAGGCTTTTGATTTAAAAAAACAATTGGAAAAAGGCGATGTAGTTGTTATTTTTTACCGTGGTCAATGGTGTCCTTTTTGTAACAAGCAACTTGGTGCACTTAACGATTCGCTGGCAATGATTAGAGCAAAAGGTGCTTCTGTAATTGCCATTTCGCCAGAAATAATGGAGAATGTGGAAAAGACAGTTGCTAGAAGTAAAGCTACTTTCCCCATCATTAGCGATAGTAATTTGGCCATTATGAAAGCTTATCAGGTAAACTTTACGGTAGATGACAGTACACAATCCCGATATAAAAAATTCGGCATCGATTTTTTAGAAGCCAACGGAAAAAATGGAGCCAACCTGCCGGTGCCGGCTACCTATATCATTGGCAAAAATGGAAAAATAAAGTATGCTTTTTTTAACCCCGATTATAAAAAAAGAGCTTCTGTACAGGACATTCTGGATCAATTATAAAGGCATTATTATTTCATACCTTTTACTTCTTCCCAAAGGTGCTGTATCAATCCATCTGCCAAACCAATTTTGGGTACGTAAATGTCTTTGGCTTCGGCCCATCGCATTACATTAATATAAATCTGCAATGCCGGCACTATTACATCCGCCCGGTCGCTGCGGAGTTTATAAATACGTATGCGCTCTTCAAGGTTTACGCTGCTAAACTCTTTGTAATAATCCCGTAACAGTTCTATATTCAGTGGTTTACCATCTTTCTTTTTGCTAATACTAAAAATCTTATTGATATTACCACCACTACCTATGGCTACAATATTGGTGTAACCTTTTGTGTTTTTTCGAAGAAATTCCTTCATCACATTCCAGTTGGTTTCGTTTACCTGGTCTTTTAGCAGGCGTATGGTGCCAATATTGATGGATTCTTTAAACACAAGTTTGCCTTTGTCAAAAAAGGTAAGTTCTGTACTGCCACCGCCTACATCCACATACAGATAAGCGGCATCAGTGGCCATGTTTTCGGCAATATGGTTTTCGTAAATCAGCGACGCTTCGAAACTGCCACTAATTACTTCTATTTCAATACCGGTTTCCATCCGCACTTTGCGAATAATGTCTTCGCTATTTCTGGCATCCCGCATAGCACTGGTGGCGCAGGCTTTAAAGTGTGTAACCTGATATGCATTGAGCAAGTGTTTGTATGCCTTCATGGTTTGTAAGACCATGCCTGTTTTTTCCCGGCTTATTTCGCCTTTTTCAAACACATCAAAACCAAGTCGTAAGGGTACCCGTATCAGGTTCAGTTTATTAAATTCGTTTTTGCCGCCTGCACCAATGGTTACTTCGCTTATTAGTAAACGGGCGGCGTTGCTTCCTATGTCTATTGCTGCTAATCTCAAAATAGTTGGTTTGTGTATTTATTGCCAAAGATGCACAAACCCATCGTATTGTTTGAAAATTTCGTTGCTGGTCATTATGGATAGCCCTTCTGTTTTTGCAGTAGCTATAATGAAACGGTCGAATGGGTCACGGCGGTTATCGAAGAGGGGAACGTTTGCGTAGTTGATGGTATATAGATTGAGCGAAGGCAGGATGATAACGTTTTTGTTAATCCCTTCTTCTATTAATATTTCCGTTGAAAGCTTTACAGAATCGAGTTTGCCAACAGATTTTTTATGGCTATTTCCATGATGCTGTAATGGCTCAAATAAATTTCGTTATCAGGATTCTCTATACCTTCTCTTTAACGATACGTTAGATTCAGAACTCCTTACCCCGTGAACTGAAACCGCCTGTTATTCGCAATCTAAATACCCGATAGTAGCAATCAGTTGTACGGAGTTCCGTAATGCTACGGGATTTACAACTTTCGCCAATGTCGCTCCATCAGGGCATTGCTTTCGCTGGGTTTCACCGAAATAATCCACCGATATTCATTGGGGCAGGCGGGGCAGGCAAAAAAAGAAAAACTACACAATCAAAACTGCGAAGAGTAAGGAGTTCTGAGATTACTGTTTTTATCAAAAATCCATAAGAAAATGTGGGTGTCAATAAGTATTCGCATGGGCTACATGTATTCTTTTAAATCTTCTAGTGGTTCATCAAAATATTCTGGAACATTAATTAAGCCTTCAAATCCACCAATGATAACGCTACCTTTCTTTCGAATAGTTTTTTGTTCTTTGATAAAAGTGACAATAACTGCCGTTTTTTTATTTACCGGTGGTTGTTCTTTCAACACAATATTACCATCCTTGTAATAACCTTTAATACCTTGAAATATAATAATTGCTTTTAGGTAAAATTATGAAAAATACCAGTTATTGCTCTGTTACATCTATCGCAAACCTTGGGTGCATTGGCGAGGCCAGTTTTTTCTGATGCAGGTAATTGTAGGTTTCTATCTGGCTTCGGGTACGTTTTTTATTTTTAGCAGCAGTTACATAATCGTTATTCAAATTGCTATCTAAAATCCTAGCCTTTACATTGTCTTTTAACTGAATATTTAATATGTCTATCAACTCCTTTTTAATCTCTTCGCTAAAAATGGGGCATGCGGCTTCCACCCGGTGATCCAAGTTTCGCACCATCCAATCGGCACTACTTATAAAAACTTTTGGCTTGCCTTCGTTATGAAAAACCATCACCCTGGCATGTTCTAAGTATTCATCTACAATGCTGATGGCTATTGGTTTTACCTTAAATTTCTTTTGGTCTAAAACGGCACAGCATATTCCACGGATGATAGCTTTTACTTCCACACCGGCCTGTGCGGCTTCGTATAAGCGAAGCGAAAGAGCATTATCCGAAAGAGAATTTACTTTCAGTATAATGGACGCTGGCTTACCAGCTTTGGCATTTCTTATTTCTTTTAAAATATAGCCATCTATTTCCTTGCGCATATTGGTAGGGCATACCATAAGCGTTTTGCATTGCCTTAAAACCAATGCACTCTGAAACGGTCTTTCAAGGTAGCGGAACATGCGGTTTACATCGGCCATAATCAGCCTGTTACTGGTAAGCAGGCAATGGTCGCCATAAATTCTGGATGTTTTTTCGTTCATATTGCCGGTGCTAACAAAGCCATAGTGTATTGTTTTGTTTAGGATGCGTTTCTTAATCAAACAAATTTTGGAATGCACCTTCATATTGTTAATACCCAACAGCACTTTTACACCCTCTTCTTCCAGCCGTTCTTTCCAGTACAGGTTGTTTTCTTCATCAAAACGGGCTCTTAGTTCCAGCATTACCTCCACTTGTTTGCCATTGCGAACCGCATTTATAAGGGCGTTCATTATTTTAGAATTACTGGCCAGCCGGTAACAGGTAATTTTAATATTGGTTACATCGGGGTCTATGGCAGCTTCCCTTAATAAATCTATAACTGGTGTAAAACTATGGTAGGGAAAATGGAGCATTACATCTTTCTTTAGCACCACGTCGGTAACCCTTTTGCCATCATCCAGGTCGGGGTGCAAAAAAGGTTCTTTCCGTGGATTACGGCTACCAAACACATCTGGAAAATCCATAAAATGGCGGTAGTTGTGTATGCGGCCACCGGGTATTACATTGTCTTTGCGGGTAAGGTTCAGCCTGCGGATAAGGTACTCTAACAGCCCGGCATCCATCTCTCTGTCGTACACAAAACGTACCGGCTTGCCAATTCTTCTTTTCTTAATACCCTTTTCTATTTTTTGTATCAGCGAGGTAGCCACATCGTTATCTATATCTATTTCGGCATCCTTGGTTACCTTAAAAATATGGGCACTGTATTCATCGTACCCAAAAAATGAAAATACATGGGGCAGGTTGTAGCGAATTACATCTTCGAGCAAAATAATGTGCTGCTCTCCACTTTTAGATGGAAGCAACACAAAGCGACCAACGGCATTTGCTGGTATTTCTATTAAAGCATATTTCTGCTTGTATGCACAGTCATTTTTTTGCATTACCACACCGAGGTACAAGCTTTTTTCTCGCAGGTAAGGCATTTGCGGAATACTTTCTATCATGAGTGGTATTATGCTAGTACTCACCTCTTCATCATAAAATTTTTCAACAAACTTTTGCTGCTCTTTATTCAGTTGTTTTTCGGTAACCAAAAAAATCTTTTCGGCTTTCAGTTCTTTTACAATGCCGTTCCAAATCCTGCTGAATTCGCTTTGCTGCTGCAGCACTATTTTTTGTATATCGTCCAGAATCTGTTCTGGCGAAACTTCCATGTGCATGGTTTGTTTACCACCTTTTTTCATTACTTCTACCATTCTTTTCAGCGTGGCTACCCGTACCCGAAAAAACTCATCCTGATTATTACTATGGATTCCTAAAAAACGGATTCGTTCTCTTAATGGAACGGTTGGGTCGTTCGCCTCCTGCAATACACGGCCATTAAAGCTTAGCCAGCTTACATCTCTTGGAATAAAATTTTTTAATTGGGCCATATAGTTTTAATATTTTCCTTTTGGCCAAAAATAATGATGTGAATGTTTTTTCAATGTTAACATAATTGGGGCTGTATGGTTGTAAAATACAAATGGGGGCTTGTAGGGGTTAGGGATTAGGTAGTTGGGATTAGGGATTAGGAAGTGGTTAGTAAGTAGTGGCTAATAAGAAGTAGGGAATAGTTAGGTGCAAAATGTTGCAAATAAGGTTTTTGGATTTTTTAAAAGCAGCTTTTTATGTACACGGGTAAAATCACCAAACATAAATTTCGATATGAAAAAGTCTGCCATAATTTAGCTGATTAACTTTTAAAACAAATACACTCAATCAACCACTAACTTATAAATAAAATGAACAATACTTTCGAAACCACCCTTTCTTACGCCCGGCTGTTGGACGAAAACGACCCATTAGCTCATTTTAAAGAACGGTTTTATTTTCCTCAGCATAACGGTGGTAATGCTATTTATTTCTGTGGTAATTCGTTAGGCTTGCAACCTAAACATGCCGAGGCCGCTATATTTACAGAGTTAGAAACCTGGAGAAATATTGCGGTAGGTGGCTATTTTGGTGGCACTAATCCTTGGCTTTATTATCATGATTATTGCAAGCCTGCACTAACAAAAATTGTAGGCTGCTTACCACATGAAGTAACTGTAATGAACGCCCTTACTGTAAACCTGCACTTAATGATGCTGAGTTTTTACAAACCTACACCTCAGCGGTATAAAATTATGATGGAGACAGGTGCTTTTCCCAGCGACCAGTATGCCATGGAAACACAGGTAAAACAATATGGCTATAACCCGGATGATGCCATTATAGAAATATCCCCGAGGGCAGGGGAGAAGCTGCTTAAAACGGAGGATATTTTACAAGCTATAGCACAAAACAAAGACAGCCTTGCCGTGGTGCTTTTTGGCGGCATTAATTACTATACCGGCCAGGTTTACGATATGAAAACCATTACGGCCGCTGCTCACAAAGCAGGTGCTATGGCTGCTTTCGATCTGGCACATGTGGTGGGTAATGTGCCGGTACACTTACACGATTGGGATGTGGATTTTGCAGTTTGGTGTAGTTATAAATACCTTAATGCCGGGCCTGGCGCTGTTGGTGGCGTATTTGTACACGAAAAACATGCGGCTAATATTAACATAAACCGTATGGCAGGCTGGTGGGGCAATGATGAAAAGCTCCGCTTTAAAATGGAAAAAGGGTTTGTTCCAAAACCAGATGCAAGTGGCTGGTGCGTAAGCACATCGCAGGTGTTTAATACGGTTTGTTTAAAAGCTTCGCTAGAAATTTTTGAAGAAGCTGGTATGGAAAACATTAGAACTAAAAGTGTACAGCTCACCGCTTACCTCGAATTTTTGTTACACCAGATACCTAACCTAAATTTTGAAATAATTACACCTGTAAATGTTGCTGAAAGAGGTACCCAACTATCTCTTTATTTTAGAGAAAACGGCAAGGCAATTCATGATAAAATGATTGCTAACGGTGTAATAGTAGATTACCGAGAGCCAGGTGTTATTCGTGTAGCACCTGCACCTTTGTACTGTGGTTACCAAGATGTGTACCGTTTTTATGAGATTTGTAAAGGGATGGAATAATTTCAATTATGAAAAACACCATTTTTACGTTAAGCATACTCTTGTTGTTTATTGCTTGTAATAGAAAGCCGTTGGGTAACCCCAAAGTGGAAATAGTAACGCAACATGGCAATATTAGAATTAGAACTCTTTCCGAAACAAGCCCCAAAAAGCGTGGCGGCTTTTTTAGCTTATGTAGATTCGGGATATTACAACAGGTCTTCATTTTACAGGGTGCTTAACAAAGAAAATCAGCCCATGGGTGCGGCAGAAGCGGCTTTGATACAGGGTGGTTTGTGGGCAAATAAAGAGGAAACCACCAGCCATATACCAACCATAGCACACGAAAATACAAAGCAAACTGGCTTGCTGCATAAGCAAGGAACCCTATCGCTGGCCCGAGGTGCAATAGGTACAGCCAGTACCGAATTTTTTATATGTATAGAGGACCAGTCCAGCTTTGATTTTGGCGGCGGAAATAATGGCGACAAACAGGGTTATGCAGCCTTTGGTACTGTTTCAAAAGGTATGGATGTGGTACGAAAAATACACCGCCAGCCTGTGGATGGTGAGCTCTTTCGTTCACCGGTTTTTATTAAGGAAATCAACAGGTTATAGTATAAAATATAACTAG
>JAYUOV010000160.1:0-4365 GCA_043760535.1 Chitinophagaceae bacterium | reverse complement strand
ACTAAACAAGCTAATCCGCAGCACTTACAAACTATTAAAACTAACTACTTACTTTACTGCAGGTGTGCAAGAAGTACGTGCCTGGACTATACAGGATGGCTGGAAAGCCCCACAGGCAGCGAGTGTTATCCATACCGACTTTGAAAAAGGTTTTATTAAAGCAGAAGTAATAGCTTACGAAGATTTTGTAAAATATGGCTCCGAAGCAGCCTGCCGAGATAATGGCCGCTTACGTATAGAAGGTAAAGAATACTTAGTAAAAGATGGCGACGTAATGCACTTTAGGTTTAATGTGTAACTGCTTTAAATGGTAATATATATATGCTGCCCTATGCAATACGATGCAATTTGGATACACTTTGCAAGGCAATGAATTTAAGTTATGGAGTCGGAAGATTATCAGGTTGTAAATCCAGTTCGTCCGTGACCGAGGCCCAAGTAAAAGTGATGTTAAGTTCTTTGAAATGACAAAAAAACCGGTTTTAAGACCTGAATGGGCGTAACAATTACGTAATGCTATCTATTTTACCTACTATTTTGTTCCGCCCTTACAGGGCTTTATAGCCTCTATGTTTCATAACCCAGGGCGTTGCCCTGGGCTATTTTTTTCGCCCCTTTGGGGCATTTTTTGAAAAGGAAATTTTATAAATTTACTTTTCAAACATAATTGATAAGCCACTCTTTAATATACTTGTCATTAGTCCCGCAACTTGCGGAATCGAAGCCCTACTAGTAGATTTGCAATGAAGATCTACAACAATAATTGCATTTCACTAATTTAAACCATTAGTGGTTTAGTTTAGGTTACTTTATGTATGTTACTTTGGGTTACTTTTTTTGCTAAAAAAACGCTCCATTTTCAACAACCTATTGAAAACACCTTGATTCTTGAGCCTTGAACCTTGTTTCTTGAATCTTGACCCTTGAACCTTGAACCTTTTTTCTTGAACCTTGAACCTCCTTTATATTTCTTTACCCTGCCGTTCCTGTAATTTTTTACCGAAGCCCAATTTGATTATGTTGATTTGTAACTAATTCTATTCCTAATTGTTACAATAAATATTTCAAAATTTATTTATGAGAAAATTACCAGTAATGGCTGCTTTTTTTGTAAGCAGCTGTTTATTAAGTTTTGGCCAGCAGCCAATACTACGCCAACCTGCCATTAGTAACGATGGTACTAATGTAGCCTTCTCTTTTCAGGGAGATATTTGGACGGTAGCCGCTAGTGGAGGCAAAGCTACAAGGCTTACAATACATGAAGCTTATGAATCGGGGCCAGTATTTAGCCCCGATGGTAAACAAATCGCCTTTTCTGGAACTAGGTTCGGTAACAACGATGTGTTTGTATCACCTGTTGTTGGCGGTTTGCCAAAGAGATTAACCTTTCACTCTGGCCAGGATGTAGTAGCTAGCTGGACGCAGGCCGATAAGATTCTATTCTCTACCTCCAGGGAATTTAAACAGATAGAAAGGCCATCCGAAGTGTATTCCATTAACCCCAAAGGCGGTACCGAAAGCCGTATGCTCGATGCAGTAGGTTTCGACCCTGTGCTGTCACCAGATGGTAAATTTTTGGCTTTTACCCGTGGCGATCTTAATCCTATAGCAAGGCAGGCATATAAAGGCAGCAGCGACAGGGATATATGGATTTACGACACTAAAAATAATACCTATAGCCAACTACCCGGTTTTGAAACCAACGATATTTTGCCACAATGGGGCAGCAACAATACCCTGTATTTTTTAAGTAGTAATGATGGAGCCTATAACCTGTATCGTTTAAAAATAGATGCAAACGGCAAGGCTACAAATGAACCGGAAAAACTAACGAATGATAACAATGAATCCATCCGGTCTTTTAGTCTTTCGGCCGATGGCAGTTCGGTTGTGTTTGAAAAAGACATGAACCTATACACGATGAAAACGGACAAAGGCAGTGCCAAAAAACTGAATGTAGAGATTAGTGCCGACGATCGCTTAGATGCTACCGAGCAAAAAACACTGGCAACAGGTGCGGGTGAATATGCGGTTTCTCCCAACGGAAAATTGATAGCTTTTACGCTTAGGGGCGAAGTTTTTATTAAAGAAGCGGATAAAGAAAAGTCAAGAAGCATCAATGTTTCCGACCATGCCTTCCGTGATGTGGAGCCAGCATGGCTTAACGACAGCACACTGCTTTTTTGCAGCGACAGGGCTAACGGAAATTTTGATATCTACATGGTGCAATCCTCTGACACAACAGAGCATAATATTTTTAAAAGCTTGAAACACCGGCTAACACAGTTAACTAAAACCAGCGGCGACGAAACAAACCCAACCGTTTCTTTAGATGGTAAAAAAATAGCCTATTCACGTGGTCGCGGAACTTTTGTAGTAAGCGATATTAATGCCGATGGAAAATTCACCAACGAAAAAATATTGAACGAAAGCTGGACCTCTCCCCGCGGCGTAGCATGGAGCCCCGATAATAAATGGCTGGCTTATGCCATAACAGATTTATACACCAATGTGGAAGTGTATATACAGGCCGCAGATAATAGCAGCAAGCCGGTAAACGTAACGATGCACCCACGAACGGATGCCGACCCTTTTTGGAGTGCCGATGGCAGCAAGCTTGGCTTTATTAGCGAACGCAGTGTGGGCCGCAGTACGGATGTGTATTTTGTATGGCTTAAAAAGGAAGATTGGGAAAAAGAAACGCAGGATTGGATAGATAGAGATGCTCCGGTAACAGGTGCAGATGCTAAGCCAAGTGCCGATAAAAAAGCTCCCAAGCCAATAAAAATCGACTTTGATAAAATCTATGAAAGAGTCGTTCAGGTAACCAACTTTACAGGCGATGAAAGCGATTTGGCGATCTCTAAAGATGGCGAAACATTTTACTACACTACCAATAGCAGCACTGCCAAAGGCCGCGATTTATATAGCATAAAATGGGATGGAAAAGACCTGAAAGAAATAACAAAAGGCGGCACCAACCCGGGAAACATTACCATGGATAAGGACGCAAAATATTTGTACTATACAAAATTAGGCGGCCTCGGCAGGATAGATTTAAAAACCAGTTTGCCCGAATCATTGCCATTTGTGGCCAAAATGAAAATAGATTATGCAGCCGAACGCACACAGGTGTACGAAGAGGCATGGCGTACCATTCGAGATGGATATTACGACCCCAATTTTCATGGCTACGACTGGAGTAAACTACACGACAAATACAAAGAAAGAGCTGTAAACGCCAGCACTGGCAACGATTTTAGAGATATGTTTAATTTACTGTTAGGCGAACTAAACAGCAGCCACATGGGGCTTACCGTACCCGACCGTGCCGAAACCCAAAAGGATGCCACCGGCATGTTGGGAGCAGAGTTAATGCCTGTAAGTGGTGGGGTAAAAGTGAGCCATATTGTGCCAGAAACACCTGCAGATAAAGCCATCAGTAAATTAAATGAAGGCGATGTAATTACTACTATAAACGGCCAAGCCATAAGCGACAATGATAACTTTTTTGAAAAACTGAACGGGCTTGTTGGTGAAAAAGTTTTGCTGAATGTAAATGGTGCCAATGGAAAACAGAGAGAAATTGTGATTCGCCTAACAGCAAGTATCGCAGGTAATTTGTATGACGAATGGGTGGATGGCAGAAAGAAACTGGTTGACAAAATTTCGAACGGGCGGCTCGGTTATATCCATATCAAAAGCATGGATTTTCCCAGCTTTGAGGTGGTGGAAAGAGAATTTACAGCAGCCGGTTTTGGTAAAGAAGGTTTGGTGATAGATGTGCGTTATAATGGCGGTGGCAGCACTACCGATTACCTGATGACCATACTTAATTATAAGCAACATGCTTACGCCATTCCCCGTGGTGCAAGTAATGATCTGGAGAAAGACAAACTTAAATTCCGGGAGTATTATCCTATAGGCGAACGCCTGGTGTATGCCGCCTGGACCAAGCCTTCCATCGCTTTATGTAACGAAGGAAGTTACTCCAATGCCGAGATTTTTTCTCATGCCTATAAAAGTTTAGGTATTGGCAAATTGGTTGGGTTGCCTACGAATGGTTCGGTAATATCTACCGGTGGCAAAGGCTTAATGGACGGCTCTTTTATACGCCTTCCAAGCCGTGGATGGTTTACAAAAACCACAGACAAAAACCAAGAACTTGGCCCGGCCGTACCAGATATTATAGTAGAAAACGAACCAAACTGGATAGCCAAAGGAACGGATGCTCAATTAAAAAAAGCAGTAGAAGAATTGCTGAAAGAAATTGAAGCGAAGAAATAAATAACCATCGTCATTATTAAAAAAATGGGTTGACAACTTTTAAAAGTTGTCAACCCATTTTTTTAATAATGACGATGG
>JAYUOV010000159.1:0-4371 GCA_043760535.1 Chitinophagaceae bacterium | reverse complement strand
CCGGGTTCTTCGGTTACGCTCTTTAGATTAGCATGTAAATAGCCAGATAAATTTCTCTGTAAAAACACATCGCCATTGGGCTGTACTATTTTTTTTACAGGCGTGTGCACATACTTATTTACCAAACCCATCAGCTCCGCATCTGCAGGAAATGGCTTTGATTTGCCCTGTTGTGCATTAGAAACAATTGTACCAAACAACAACAGAAACGGAACACTAAAACGCAACGGAAATCGTAAACATCTTTTCATAGAAAAAATACTTTTACCTTTTTTTAAAATATGGTTGGCTTTTTAACGGTAATTAGGGACTTTAAAAGAAAACAATAAGTTGCATAAAACAGCAAAATCATCGAAGTATATTTTAAGCGGCTATCGAAATAAATGGCAATTAAACCCTAGCAAATTCAATGCAGCAAAGCATTTCGTGATACACAAGCCTTAATATTTTTTTGCAGGTTTGTTCCGACTTTTGTAAGATTGTGCAATTGAATCCTTGTTTGCTTAACCTAGATAGTCAATAAAAAAGGCCCACCCAGTCACTTAGACCGAATCAGGCTTTTTATAAATTTTATTTTATAAGTTTAGTTCCTTAACGGCTTTCCACCTTTTAAAACACTCTGTATTCTCTCCAGTGTTTTTCTTTCGCCACATAAAGAAAGGAAGGCTTCCCGTTCTAAATCGGGCAAGTCTCATAAAGTAGATTGTAAAATTGATTTCTTATGTATCGAAAATATTTATTGTACGTAATCATGATTGTGTTCTGGCGGGCATTCCTCATTTAACTATTTATAAAACCGAAGTTATTTACGCATCTATTGGTTTTGCCCTCCATACCGGCAATACTAACAAAACAGACAGTATTGCTGCACCAAGCCAAAGATACCTGGCCACAGAAAAGTCGTAACTAATAACATTATTAACTACCGATTTGCTATTTTTATTGAGGCTTCCACTAATAAGCTCCTGTATGCCCGCACCAATATAACTGGCGATGCCTATTAAACCCATAGCGGCACCTGTTGCATTTTTAGGCGCTAAATCTACAGCCATAAGCCCGCCAATAAATGTGATAGGAATACCAATTGCAAAGCCATGAATAAGCATGGCTATGGAGTCGGTTAAAAAAGAAGCAAGAGGGTAAAACAGAAAAATAGAGATGGACAAAACATTCAACAACCCGGCCACAAGAGCAGGAATATTGCGGTTGCCGTAAAAAACTTATAAGAAATAAAACCTGAAATGGCTGTGCCAATGATGCCTGTTACAGCCGTCATGCCTATAATTTGTACTGCCGTTACATTGCTATAACCTTTTTGGGCTTGTGCATAAAATATGCCCCAACTCTCAATAGCATACCTGCTAATGTACATGCTGGCGCTAATCAATGCAATTAAACATATATATGCATTTTTAACAACCAACTTTTGTGATGCGGCAACAGATACATTTGATGCTGCAGTATCAGTTACATTTTTTAGTGCAGCCACTACGGTAGGCAGCCCCTTGCTTTCGGGGCTATCTTACAAAACAACCTTACAATTAGAGCACCAATAACGCCCACAATACCAGCTCCCCAAAAACCCCATTGCCAGCCACCAACGCCAATAAGAAAGGGGAGTAGCGAAAAAGTAATGGCCTTGCCAATATTGTGGCTTGCACTCCAGATACCGTAATAAGTGCCACGTTCACTTGCTTTAAACCAGCGTGTAAGGGCCACCACACAAGGGGCTGCACCAAGCGACTGAAACCAGCCACTTACACCCCACAAAATAATAAACAAATAAAAGGCAGGATAAAAACCCAATGCAAGATTGCAGAGGGCAGCGACTATAAGTTTAAATGTAACAAACCGGTTTACATTGGTTCTGCCTAAAAAAATCATTAACAAGTTATTCTACCGCATAACTAAAAAAAAGCGCTGGGCTTTGGTACCTAATTGGGCAGTGTCGAATATTTTTTCATACACCAGTGGTTTTTTAACCACATTAATACTTAGCCCGCACACATAAAAAATAGCATAGCCAAAAGTGGCTGATAAAAACACACTCCATTTGCCTTACTGGTATTTCTTGCTGATCTCTTATTGCGTACCTACAACCTGTTTTGCGGGCAGTGGGTAAAAAATTTTATATTACAGATTTTATCATACAACGGCTGTTAGTAATGAAAGCCTTTTTTTTAATACATTAAAAAAGCCACCCCAATAATGGAATGGCTTTTACAAAATATATTTTCTATTTGTTAGATGATTAACATAGCATCTCCGTAGGTAAAGAAGCGGTATTTATCCTTAATAGCTTTTTTATAGGCTTCCATTATAAGATCGTAACCGGCAAAGGCGCAGGCCATTATAAGGAGGCTTGTTTTTGGTAAATGGAAATTGGTAACAAGGCTATCAGCCACATTAAAATTATAGGGCGGGTGTATAAAATGGTTTGACCAGCCTTCGGATGGTTTCAATAATTTCTCGGCGCTAAAGGATGTTTCCATGCAACGCATGGTAGTGGTGCCGATAGAACAGATGCGGTGATGGCCTTCTTTGGCTTTGTTTACGATACGGCATGCGCTTTCGTCTATGCGGTAATACTCAGCATCCATTTTATGTTTGCTCAGGTCTTCCACTTCTATTGGGCGAAACGTTCCGAGGCCTGTATGTAAGGTTACTTCGGCAAAGCGGATACCTTTTATTTCGCAACGTTTAATAAGTTGTTCGCTAAAATGTAAGCCAGCAGTGGGGGCAGCTACGGCTCCTTCATGCTTGGCATATACGGTTTGGTAGCGTTCCTTATCTTCCTGATCGGGTACCCGTTTAATGTATTTGGGTAGCGGTGTTTCGCCTAAAAAGTCCAGCATGTTACGGAAAGCTTCGTCGGTATCATCCCACAAAAAACGGATGGTACGGCCACGGCTTGTGGTATTGTCTATTACTTCGGCTACTAGTTCGTCGTTATCGCCAAAATATAATTTGTTACCTACACGTATTTTACGAGCCGGATCCACAATCACATCCCAAAGGCGATTTGGTTTGTTCAGTTCTCGAAGCAGGAATACTTCAATTTTGGCTCCGGTTTTTTCCTTGCGGCCGTACATACGGGCAGGGAAAACTTTGGTATTATTTACTACAAAAACATCTTTATCATCGTAATAGTCGAGTATATCACGAAAGTTTTTGTTATCCATATTGCCCGTTTTACGGTCAATAACCATCATACGGCTGTCTTCTCTTTTCTTGGTTGGGTTTTGGGCAATAAGGTTAAGGGGAAGGTCGAATCTAAACTGGGATAATTTCATACCGGACAATAAATTTTAAATGTGATGTGCCGGATAACAAACCCTGGATGCCTAATGAAAAGCTGGATTGGTTGTAGTAAACCTGGCTTTACGGAGCCAGCATTTGTTATCGTGTTACGGCACGATTATTTTTTTAAAAGTGTGCGAAAATAGGGAAATTGGAGGTATGATTTAATATTAATGATTTCGTATTTGATAATGGTAATAAAACTTGCCGCTTCATCGCTACCGATTTTCTGTACAAAATTGAACCCTTGCAAAAACATTTTATTGGGCTTAAACAGGCACCCATTTTTAACGCAGTTACTTAATTTGTATGGGATACATTACTTTTTTAATATAGTGACTAATAATATTGAACCAACATTTCGTAAAACTGTTGCATATTGTTAAAGCCCGAAAAAGGCCACATTGGGTGAATAAATTGAGATACTAGACAACCCAAAATTCCCCAGCGTACATGTATCGGATAGCCTGATCGAGTACCCAAATTAATATTCACGGTTTTATTGACTGTAAAGTATAAAACCAACAACCCCATTTTAATATTTTGGCTTTAATTTTAGCCCGAACTATTAATAAACAATTGTTATGCTAAGAGTAGGTGTATTTGGTGTAGGCCATTTGGGCAAATTTCATTTAAATAATTGGAAAGAAATTACAACGGCGGAACTTGTGGGCTTTTTTGACCCCAACGATGACAATGCAAAAGTGGTGGAAGAAAAATATGGTTTAAAGCGTTTTGCAGATGCCGAAGCATTGATGGATTTATGCAATGCAGTGGATATTGTGGCTCCTACCAATCACCATTTTGAACTGGTAAAAATGGCCCTTCGTAAAAGCCTGCATGTGTTTGTAGAAAAGCCGCTAGCCAACACAATGGACGAGGCAAGGGAAATACTAAAGCTTACAAAAGAGGCCAATGTAAAGTTACAGGTTGGGCATGTGGAACGATTTAATCCGGCTTATCTGGCTGCTATTAAATACCAGCTGCAGCCTATGTTTATTGAGGTTCATAGGCTGGCACAGTTTAATCCCCGTGGTACAGAAGTGAGTGTAATACTAGATTTGATGATAC
>JAYUOV010000158.1:0-12913 GCA_043760535.1 Chitinophagaceae bacterium | reverse complement strand
CAAGGATATTTTGCGGTCATTAGCCTTTGTTGCAATAGCTATTGTTTTGATCGGTTTGTTTATCAGAAAGAAAGCCAGTATGGCTGTAATGCTTGGCGGTGTTGGATTATTGATTGTAATAGACCTGCTAAGCTTAGGTTTTAAATACCTGAATAAAACCAGCTTTACCAGCAAGGATGGCTACGAAAACAAAGTATTTGAACTAACACCTTACGATCAGGAAATACTAAAAGACACTGATCCAAATTTCCGTGTTTTAAACCTTACTGCTGATACTTATAACGAATCAAAGACTTCTTATTATCACAAGTCCATAGGTGGTTACCATCCGGCCAAGTTGAGTATTTATGATGACCTGATTAGCTACCAACTTTCGGGCAAACTAAATGAGCAGGTGCTCAACATGCTCAACACCAAATATGTGATACAGCAAAATCCACAAACCAAGCAGCCAATGGCTTTTCCTAACACGGGTGCTTTAGGTAATTGCTGGTTTGTTAAAGGTGTAAAGTTTGTAAATGGCGCTGTGGAAGAAATGAAAGGATTGGATGCATTCAATGCAAAAGACACGGCGATTGTGGATGCAAAATATAAAGCTGCAATTGGTACAGTAGGTATGGTGGACAGCCTAAGCACCATCAAACAAACTACATTTGACAATGATGCGATTAAATATGCAAGTAATGCATCGGTAGCCGCATTGGCCATCTTCAGCGAAATATATTATAAAGATTGGTACGCTTACATTGATGGCAAAAAAGCCGAGGTAATTAAAGCAAACTATGTGCTGCGTGGCCTAACTGTACCGGCAGGCAAGCATAATATTGAATTTAAGTTTGAGCCAGCCAGTTATAAAACCGGCAGTATGCTCAGCAGAATTGCCAATTGGTTTTTGATCGTTTTATTATTAGCCTATTGTGCAAAGCAAATTTTTGCAAAAAAGCATGCTGTGGTTTTGGATAAAAGTAAAAGCATCTGATAACTGATAAACTATATCTGACAACTCATTATTTGGATTTATCCATCATCATAGTAAACTACAAATCGTCTAAACTGGTGCTGGATTGCATTAGTAGCGTGTACGAGCAAACCAAAGAAATTTCGTTTGAAATTATTTTAGTGGATAACAACTCCGAAGACAATTGTAATGAGCTGGTAATGGAAAATTTTCAAGATGTTATTTGGCTGCAAACGGGCTACAATGCTGGCTTTGCAAGGGCTAACAACGCAGGCATAAAAATTGCCAAAGGCGAAAATGTACTGCTGCTAAATGCAGATACAATTGTATTAGATGGCACTTTGGATAAAACCATTGCCTTGTTTAAAAACGACGATGCAATTGGCTGCGGCGTACAGCTTTTAAATACCGATGGCACGCATCAGATTTCAGGAGCCCATTTTGTAAAAGGCGGTTTAAATTTTTTGTTACCACTACCTTACCTCGGCAGGTTTATCAGGTATTGGGGCTATAAATTAAATACCCGTGTACCAAGCATTACCGAGGTAAAAGACCGTTTGGAAGTGGACTGGATTGTAGGAGCTTTTTTGTTGGCAAAAAAATCGGCCATTGTAAAAGCAGGCTTGCTAGATGAAGACTTTTTTATGTACGCCGAAGAGATAGAATGGTGTAGCCGGTTACGCAAACAAGGTAAGATAGTATTGTACAGCCAACCAAAAGTGACACATATTGGCGGGGGCACAAGTGGTAATTTTTACGATACTAAAGAATCGGAAAATGGTAAAAACCTCTGGAACAAAAAAGGTCGTCAGATAATGCTTTCGATGTTTGTAAGAACTCGTAAGCAATACGGCGTTGGTTATTATTTATTGATGCTATCTATATTCATCTTTAATATTCCGGTGTTTATTTTGGGGTTATTGATTGAAAAAATTTTTAAAGGAAACAATGCCAGATATACCTGGAAAAATGTTAGCGACTACATCAATAATGTGTGGTGCCTAATAAGTTACGCTCCTAAAATAATTGCTAACAAACCGTATTTTTATAAACTTCCGTAGTAATGCTACGGCTGAGATTATGCTGCTTTCTATCGTTATCATCAACTACAATACGTTTAAACTTACCTGCAATTGTATTGCTTCGCTGCAAGAAAAATTGTTTGGCTTATCTTATGAAATTGTGTTGGTAGATAATGCCTCAAAAGAATGTGACCCCAATCTTTTTCTTAAAAAATTCCCCACCATTAAACTGGTAAAAAGCATCGAGAATACTGGCTTCACCGGCGGTAACAATCTTGGCGTACAGCATAGCACTGGCGAATATTTATTACTACTCAACAGCGATACCGAACTGATTAATAACGCCCCAAAAATCTGTTACGATTATATAGTGGCTCACCCCAAAGTGGGCATGGTTTCGGCACAACTGCAATACCCCGATGGCCGCTTGCAGCACACTTGCCGCCGTTTTCGCACCATTGGCTGGGAGCTGCTGGAAGTATTTCCATTTTATAAATTATTACCCAAGCCCAAGAGAGAGGCACTAATGCTCCACACCTATTTCGACCACAAAACCGAAATAGAATGTGACTGGGTTTGGGGAGCATTTATGTTATTTCCAAAAAGCATCATCAAACAGCTACCTAAGAAAAAACTAAGCGACGATTTTTTTATGTATTGCGAAGACACCCTTTGGTGCTGGAATTTTAAGCAACTCGGCTACAAAATTCAATTTTTGCCGCAGGCAAAAGTGATGCATATACACAAGGGCAGCGTAAGCAAAGACAAGTGGCTCAACATCCGCACCACCGGCATCCGCAACCACGCTAAATTTATGAAGAAATTTTACCCCGATTTAAGGTGGTACATTTTTGCAGCCATTTATTATACCAAGCAGTATGCTGCTTTGTGGTGGTTTAAACTTAGGCATTGATTTTGTGTTAATACTAAATAAAGAAAATTTACAGCAGAACCTGCAAGGCATGGAGTTTAGCATGGTTAAGACAAAGGAGAGATGCACATTAATTTTAAACAAAAATTCCCAGCACTCCTCTCCGCCATTTTGCCTCAGCTGTAAAATTTCTCCCCAATTGTTAATAACAAAATCATCAATCACCATTTACAAAAAAGAAATTTGGTAATGATGAATAAGTAATTAAAATGGCATTACAATCATTAACCAAAAAAGAATGCACCTTGACAGAGACCATCATCACCCTGGACACCGTAAACCCTATCGAATTCTTTGGCGTAAACAATGGCAAACTAGATCTGCTGAAAAAGAAATTTCCACTCCTTAAAATTTTAGGAAGGGGAACACAGTTAAAATTAGCAGGTGCACAGGAACAGATTGCACATGCAAAAGAAAAGATAGAACTGGTTATCCAGTATCTCGAAAGAAACGGACACCTTACAGAAAGTTATTTTACCCAAATGCTTGGTGGCGGAGACGATGCAGAAACAGTTGATAATTTTGTAGAACGCAACCCCAATGAAGTATTGGTTTTTGGCCCTAATGGCAAAACAGTAAGGGCACGTACAGCTAACCAAAAAAAGATGGTTAGCGAAAGTGATACTAACGATATTGTGTTTGCCATTGGCCCTGCTGGTACCGGCAAAACCTATACTGCTGTGGCTTTGGCCGTAAGGGCATTAAAAAATAAATCAGTTAAAAAAATTATTCTTACAAGGCCTGCGGTAGAAGCTGGAGAAAGCCTTGGTTTTTTACCCGGCGATTTAAAAGAAAAAATAGACCCATACCTGCGGCCTTTGTACGATGCATTGGATGATATGATACCTGCCGACAAACTCGGCTATTACATGAGTACCCGTACGATAGAAATAGCACCACTTGCTTACATGCGTGGCCGAACTTTAGACAATGCATATATCATTTTAGATGAAGCACAAAATGCTACCGACCTACAAATTAAAATGTTTTTAACCAGGATTGGTGGCAATGCTAAAGCCATAATAACCGGCGATATGACGCAGGTAGATTTGCCTAAAAACCAACGTAGTGGATTAGAAAAAGCCACCCGCATTTTAAAGGGTGTAAATGGCATAGCGCATATAGAACTAGATGAAGAAGATGTGGTACGCCACCGCTTGGTGAAAGCCATTATTAAAGCTTACGACAGAGAAAAAATAGAAGAAGATAAAATAGAAGCCGAACGTGAAAAGAAATATTATAACCGTTAGTTTTTATGTTGTTACAAGCCTGCTTACAGCCTGTACTGAGCAAGAACAACAAGCAAAGAATCCCGTGTTTAACGACCGGGATTCTTTGTATAAAAAAGAACGATTGAACAAGTACTATAAAGCCGTTTTACCACAAATTATAAAAGTGGTTAATACTGGCGATATTGTTACCCGCTGCGGCAGCGACCTAACCAGTGAAATGATAAGGCGACTGAATGAAAAGGACAAAACATTTAGCCATATTGGAATTGCCAGTATAGAAAACGATACGGTTTTTATCTACCACACCATTGGCGGCGAATTTAACCCCGATCAAAAACTAAAAAGGGAAGAACTTTGGTCGTTTATGCACCCCGATGATAACAAAGCTGCTGGAGTATTTCGTTTGCCTTTAGATAAGAAACAAAACAACGTCCTTATTACAGAAGTGCAGCGGCTATACAAAGCAGCTATTCCGTTTGATATGGATTTCGATTGGTACACAAACGACCGGCTGTACTGTGCCGAGTTTGTAGTAAAAAGTTTAGATAAAGCCCTGGGCGACACCAACTACTTTAACCACTCCAAATTAATGGGCAAGGAAGGCGTAGGCATAGATGATGTAACCCAGAATAAGCATACCGTGGAATTGGGTAAATGGGCATACTAAAATTAGCATTATCAAATTGCCTTTAGCATTGCTATGGTAGCAATAGGATCTGCCGACTTAAAAACGGTGTTTCCAGCTACTAATACATCGGCACCGGCGGTAATAATTGAGGCTGCATTATGCAGCGTTACACCGCCATCTATTTCTATTTTTACTTTTAGGCCACGCTCATCAATCATTTTGCGCAACTGCTTTATTTTTTCTAAAGTGTACGGAATAAAAGATTGACCGCCAAAGCCAGGATTTACGCTCATTAGGCACACCACATCTATATCTTGCAATATATCGTTAAGTAAACTTACCGGCGTATGCGGGTTAACTGCAACACCGGCCTGCATTCCCAAACTTTTTATTTGCTCAATATTTCGATGCAAATGGGTACACGCCTCTATATGAACGGATAAAATATCGGCACCGGCTTTTTTAAAAACTTCTGCATAATTGCCCGGCTCTTCTATCATTAAATGTACGTCGCAAACCTTGGTGGTGGTTTTACGAATAAACTCAATAATCATGGGGCCAAAACTGATATTGGGTACAAAGCGGCCATCCATCACATCCAAATGAAACCAGTCAGCTTTGCTTTGGTTAAGCATATTGCATTCGGTTTGCAGGTTTACAAAGTTGGCAGCAAGTAATGATGGAGCAATGAGAGCCATTTAGAATTTGGGATTTATGATTTATGATTTATGATTTGTTTCAGCGTAGTGCTTTTAAACTATCTGTTTTTTGTTTTGCTTCTGTAAATGTTTTATCTAAACTAGAAGCTGTTTCATAGTTACTAAGTGCATCAGTAATTTTTTTTAATGCTTCATAATTCTTTCCTTTCCAGTAATAGGCATCGGGATAAGATTGGCTTACAGTTAGTAATTTATCCAATGTTTTTAATGCATCGTTGTATAGTCCTTTATCAAACTGAGCAATGGCTTTTTCTAAATAAGCTTCTAAAAAAGAATATCGGTTAATAATTGTTTGGTCAAAATTTTCGATGGCTTTATCAAATTCTTTAATACGGCTATAATAAACGCCTTTAATAAAATAACCATCGGCCTTTATATCTCTGGTAGCAGCTTTGTTTATAAAAGCATCACTTTGTGCTAGGCTCTCTAATTTTCCAGCTTCTGCATTGGTATTGGCAAGATTAAGTAACACCTGATCATCGTCGGGAAAACGGTTGAGGTATGTTTTATAAGAGCCAATTGCCATATCGAATTGTAGTGCCTGCCGCTGCAGGTCGCCTTTCACAAACCAATAAGAAAAGTTACTGTCTTCATTACGTTTCAATAAAGAATCGCACCAAGCGGCAGCAGCCGTATAATTTTTGCTGGCAGTATATAGGTCTATCAGTTTATCGTAAAGTCTAATTGAGTCCGGGTTTTGGAAAATTTTCTCTTTCAGTAAAATGATAACCTGATTTTCGGTGGCCGTTTTATTACCGTCGTTGGTACTTGTAACCGGCTTGCTTTCGCATGATGTTCCCATAATGCCTACTGTGGTAATCATCAACGAATAATCTACAATCCTTTTCATAACGGGAACGAAAGTAAACAGATATGGCGTTGGTGGACAAGGATAATTACCCGCTATTTCTCCACAGAAGATTTTCTGTATTTTTTAATGCTTACAAAAAATAAGCCCGTTGTAAAAAACAAATAAGCATCAAATTGACATTAATAAGTCTCATTCAGCGGTCTCTTTTGTTAATGGTTAGTTATTTAAAACGCTTCGAAAGATTTATTGGTGCAATGTTGGTTATTTGTTTCTTTACTAGAAAAAAGGCTAGATAGAAATACAAGCTCGTTTATTAGCAGTGATTTATAAAAAAATCAAAGACAGTGCAGTAAAAAATTTACATATTTATACAGGGAACTTTTATTATCCCTAAAATAAATACAGGACACAAAAAGGCCAGGATAGAAATTCAGGCCCGTCTAAACTTAATATTTTATGAAAAAACCATGAGCAGTTTGCTAATTTTTTTTAAAAAATACAGTCTCTTCATACATTTTTTACACAGGTTTTTACCAAGTAGGTTTAAAGGTTTTTACAAACTCCTTCCAATCTTGTTTACCATAATTATCCCCACCAAAATATTTTAAAATCATTTCCATTTCAGTTTTGTTAATGGCGCCGCCAATTACCTGTGGTTCGCCTACGGGCGGAATAATAATGGTGGACGGATATACCATATTTCCCTTAGTAAGCTCTATGGCCAATTGGTTCACCTTGTATTTTGGTATGTAATTGTACTCCTTCCCCATCCAATAAAATGCTGCTTTACTTTCTGCATTTAATTTAGCCGAATAAAAATGCTGGTTAATGTAGGCTGCTATAGAGTCGTTAGTATAAATTGTATTATCCATCACTTTACAATAGTGGCACCAATCCGTATAAATATCTACAAGTATTGGCTTTTTATTTTCCTTCCAATGCATAGTAACCGAATCGGTGGATTGCCAGTTAATCTTTACTTTTTTAGCTGGTGCATATTTAAATGCAAAAGCGGTTACAAGGGAGATAAGAATTAAAATGATTACAGAAAACTTACGCATGTGTTTGGTGTTATATTGCAAAACTAACGGATAACGAATGCAAAAAATTGTAATTGCAATAACAGGAGCCAGTGGTTCTGTGTATGCAAAAGTGTTGCTGGATAAGCTAATGCTTATAAATGACCAATGGAATGAACTAGCGGTGGTAATGACAGACAATGCCAAACTCGTTTGGCTACATGAACTAGGTAACGAAGATTATAATAAATACTCCGTTTCGTTTTTTACAAAAAAAGATTTTAATGCACCCTTTGCTTCAGGATCGGGGCAATACAACACTATGATAGCAGTTCCATGTAGTATGGGTACTTTAGGCCGAATTGCTGCTGGTATATCCGATGATTTAATTACCCGTGCAGCAGATGTAGTTTTAAAAGAAAGGAGAAAACTGATATTGTTAGTTAGAGAAACGCCATACAACTTAATTCATATTAAAAATATGCAGGCGATTACCGAGGCAGGAGGCATTATTTGCCCTGCCACTCCATCCTTTTACAGCCTTCCGAAAACAATTGAAGAAGTGGCAGCCACAGTAATAGACCGGGTTTTGGATTTAGCCGGGCTTTCCATTAATCCTTATCGGTGGGGGGATTAGGGATTGGGGATTAGTAGTGAATAAGTTGTAATTAGAATAAAAAAGGACTCCATATCGATAAGAATTGGAGTCCTTTTTATTATGTTAATCCAGCGTTTTAAAAACTAATCTCCAATTACCAACCCCTAATTCCCAACAACTTCTACAGTTCAATTTCTTCTACACCGGGAAATTTGCTTTTATCAAAAACAAACATGTTATCAGCAAGAGTGATATTGGTTTTAAAATTACTGATACCGTATGTGTAGGTATTGCCACTTGTTTCAAAAACTTTGGTGGAAGTAATCATTTGCTTTATCTGATCTACATAAACCAGTACTTTAGAAAAATTACGGCCTTTAGTAGTTGGTGTTAGCTCTATCTCAGCTAGTTGCTTGCCGCTTACTGTCTTGTTACCATTAAATTTGTAAATAAAATCTTTTGCATAAAAATCGCTGAGCAATTTGGCAGGGGTAATAGACTGATTATTAGGATCTACAGCACTCACAGATACTTCGTTTGCAGCCGGTTCAAACTTCCATATTTTTTTTCCATCGCTAAAAATTTGCAAGCCTTTGTCGGTAATCTGGTACTTCTGTCCTTTCAGGTATATCGTTCCTGTTTTGGCACCAGCATTTTTACCTGCCTTATTGGTAACTGTAAGGTTGTAAGTAGCCTGTACTGTATTAAAAGATTTAAACTTGCTGCTTACGCCATCCAATATGCTTTTGGCTTTGGGGTCGTTTTGTGCAGTTAGTTGTAACGTAAGCAGTGTAAGTAATACCAGGAAGCTTTTTTTCATGTTCTATTTTTTTTTTACGATTGCAAAAGTAGCGATAAGACGTTCTTACAACCGAAAGTTTTAAATACTATTTAAACTTGTAACAATATTAACATACAGAACCATTCAGCCATTAGGCTTTATAACCAAGTAAGCCAAAGTTTTATTAAAAAACCACAAACTGTTTCGGTTTGTGGCGTAAGAATGCTTTATTAATTAATGCTTTTTTAGTTTGTTTTTAAATACTTTTTCAAATTTATCGAGTTTAGGTTTTATTACAGCCCTACAATAACCATAAGTTGTGTTGTTACTATAAAAATTCTGATGGTAATCTTCAGCCACATAAAAGTTTTTAAAAGGCTCCACAGCAGTTACAATCGGGTCGCTAAAAGCACCACTTGTATCCAATTCGGTTTTATATTTCTCAGCTTTTTGTTTTTGCCCTTCGTTATGGTAAAAAATTACACTGCGATATTGCGGACCATAATCGGCTCCTTGTTGATCTAAAGTGGTTGGGTCGTGAACTTTCCAAAACACTTCCAGCAGTTCATCGTAGCTAATAATTTTAGGGTCGTACACTATTTCTATCACTTCGGCATAGCCCGTATTTTTATCGCATACCTGCTCGTAGGTAGGGTTCTTAACATGGCCACCGCTGTAGCCGCTACTAGCTTTAAGTACACCTTCCAATTCCTGAAAGATAGCTTCTGTACACCAAAAGCATCCGGTGCCAAAAGTTGCTGTTTCTGTTTTCGTTTTACTGTCTGTTTTTTGGTCGGTAAACATGTTTTGAGTTGACTGCCCGCAAGATGAGAGAACAATCATGCTAAGAACGACTGATAAAAAGGTAGATTGCATACACTAAATTTGATAATAAAACAAAGTACGGCTACAAATGGTTCACCGGTTTTTCATTCAAACAAGTTTAACAAAAATCCTCCATTTACTGGTAGGCCTACTTACAATAAGCCATGTATTTGCCTGTAAAAATATAAAGCAGATGAGCAATTCAAGTCTAATTCATGCATTTCGGCTAAAACCCGGAGATGATTTGAAACAATCCATTGTTAAATACGTGGATGAAAGTAAGATTACGGCTGGCTATATAATAACCTGCGTGGGCAGCCTTACAGATTATCATATACGGTTTGCTAATAAATCAGTTGGCACAAAAGGAAATGGTCATTTTGAAATTGTTTCGTTAACAGGCGTATTGAGTACAGAAGGAAGCCATATCCACATAAGTGTTAGCGACAGTACCGGCAAAACCATTGGTGGCCACTTAATGGATGGCTGCACAGTATATACCACTGCCGAAATAGTAATAGGTGAGGATAAAACCAGGATTTTTACCAGAGAAGTAGATTCAACTTTTGGATATAAAGAACTTAAGATCAAGAGCAAGTAGTTAGTGGGGATAAGCAAGCTGTTGTTAGGCTTGAAGTACTCTGTCATTTTCTGTATAAGCTATCCATAAATAACTTTTATACTCGCAACTGGCCTACCTGCTACTTGTAATTATTTTCCTTGCCCTGCTTTTAAATGCTGCTGTTTTCTGCTCCCAACAGGCGTTTATAATAAGTTTTATTTCAGGTATAATTTCGGGTTACAGTTTAGATAATTTTTCAAGCACAGCTATTGATGTTGCTTTCACGTCAACTGCTTCTTTTGGTTTTTCAATAAATTTAAAAACGCAATTTATTACTGCTCCTTGTAAAGATTCTGGCAAATCAATATGCTGCAAAAGTTTCATGGTATTGCGTTTTACAGCATTGTGCAAATTTGGGTTTGCTACATTCTTTACAAGTTGATTCAAATTTTTTTTACCATTTAAGGATGGCTAATAGCAACATCGCTTAGCGGCCATCCGGCTCTTTGAGTAATTAATTTTTCACCATTCAAAAGGAGTAGAACCAGTTCTTTAAAACGCTGCTGGTTAGTGCCCACCCACAAAACAATAATATCTTTTTGAGCTTTGGAATGTTTATCCAAAATCTGTTGTTGTAGCATTATTCAGTTCATTTTTTGTGTATAAATAATTGAATACCCTCAGCTTTAAAATGTAAAAAATAATACAAAATCGTATAAAAAATAAAAAGAAACTTCCCCCCTACTCCTTATTTTGCAGCATTACTTATGAGCAGCTACCAAGACACATACCGCCACAAAGGCCTGCGTAAAAAACTAATAGAAACCATTAAAGAAAAAGGCATTACAGATCAGCATGTGCTGAATGCCATCATGAATATTCCCCGCCATTTTTTTATGGATATGGGTCTTGATAATATTGCTTACGAAGACAGGGCCTTTCCGATAGCAGCAGGGCAAACTATTTCGCAACCCTATACCGTAGCCTATCAAACAGAATTATTACAGGTAAAACCAAAAGAAAAAATATTGGAAATAGGAACTGGCAGTACTTATCAGGCCACGGTTTTGGCCGAAATGAAAGCAGAAGTATTTACCATAGAAAGACAGCAGGAACTGTTTAATAAAAACAAAAACTACATTTTCAAATCCCGGTATACTAATATCTATTTTTATTTTGGCGATGGCTTTGCAGGCCTGCCACACGAAGCCCCGTTTGATAAAATACTGGTAACTGCAGCTGCACCGTATGTGCCCACTGCTTTGTTACAACAATTAAAACCCGGTGGCCTTTTGGTAATACCTGTAGATGAAGGCGATGCCCAACGTATGATGCGGCTTACCAAACAAGCCGATGGCACTACCGAAGAAGAAATGTTTGATCTGTTTCGGTTTGTACCAATGGTGGAAGGGAAGTAGGGATTGGGGATTGAGGAATAGGTTTTGGGAAATAGTAATTGGGGATTTGGTTTTGAGAAAAGTATGAATAGAAGTATTTACTTGATCCTTTAAAACTACTTTAGCCTGATAAATAATTACAGACAAATGAAAATATTTCCATCTAAAAGTTTACTAACTGTTTTTACACTTATTCATTTTTCAGTTAAAGCTCAATTGCTGGTTCCAAAAACAGAAGAATTTACCCATGCCGATACCTTACGTGGCAGCATTAATGAAAACCGAGACTGGTGGAATGTAATTCGATATAATATTAATGTTACCCCCGATTATGAAACCAAAACCATAAAAGGGCAAACAGAAATAGTTTTTTCTCCCCGTGGAGCTAACAGAGTCTCAGAAAAACTACAAATTGATTTACAGAAACCACTCATTATTGACAGCGTTGTTTCTGGCAAAAAAAAACTGGAATTTATTGAACAAGATAAAAACAGCTGGCTTGTAAGTTACTCATCATTTAAAAAACCAGTGGTAGTAAAAGGTGCTAAAGCTGTAAAGATACCCGATGAAAGTATTACCATTTACTACCATGGCAAACCACGAGAAGCCATCCGCCCACCCTGGGATGGCGGATGGATTTGGAAGAAAGACACACAAGGCCGCCCATGGATGAGTGTGGCCTGTCAGGGGCTTGGTGCAAGTGTTTGGTATCCATGTAAAGACCACCAAAGTGATGAGCCAGAGAATGGTGCATCTCTTACAATAAATGTTCCTGATATTATGATGGCTGTGGCTAATGGAAGGTTAACTAAATCTTCAAAAGCCAATGGCATGGCCACTTATAGCTGGGAGGTGAAAAATCCAATCAATAACTACAACATCATTCCGTACATCGGTAAATATGTTCAATTTGGCGAAACCTATAAAGGCGAAAAAGGAAATCTTAGTTGCGATTATTGGGTGCTGGATTACAACCTTGAAAAAGCCAAAGCACATTTTAAAGCAGTGCCAAAAATGCTGAAAGCATTTGAACATTGGTTTGGCCCCTACCCTTTTTACGAAGATGGTTATAAACTGGTGGAGTCTCCACACCTTGGTATGGAACACCAAAGTGCTGTTGCGTATGGCAATTACTTTTTAGATGGCCGGCAAGGCCGTGGGTCTTCTTTAGCCATGTTGTTCGATTACATTATTGTACACGAAAGCGGTCACGAATGGTTTGCAAATAACATCACCACCAAAGATATTGCCGATATGTGGGTACACGAAAGCTTTACCTGCTACAGCGAAACCATTTACCTGGAGTATTGGTTTGGCAAAGACAGTGCTAATAAATACCTGCAGGCACTGCGCCGGGGCATTGGCAACAAGGCTACTATGATTGGCACTTATGGGGTAAATAAAGAAGGAGCCGATATTTACAATAAGGG
>JAYUOV010000157.1:0-1564 GCA_043760535.1 Chitinophagaceae bacterium | reverse complement strand
TGCCCCGCCTGCCCCGATGAATATCGGTGGATTATTTCGGTGGAACCCAGCGAAAGCCGTGCCCTGATGGAGCGACATTGGCGAACGTTGTAAATCCCGTAGTATTACGGAATACCGTTCAACTGGCTGCTACCATGAGGCTTTTTAGACAGCGAAAAACTGGCGGTTTCAGTTTGCAGGGGTAAGAAATTCTGAAGTTATCTTTATGTGATGTGCAACGAAAATTCATGAGGAAGTTGAATTTGCCGACTGCTTTGCCCTGCGTAAGGGATAGTAGTGGAAATCTTTTTTTGGCCCAGGCCTCTATCGCCTAAAGGGGGCAATGAAGGGCCAAAAAAAATTGGAACGAATAGCCCGACCCCGGCTGTTTTTCGCCGGGGTTACGCCCAACTTTTCCCTCCTTTTTTAATGAAAGCTTTGCTGAAATTGGATTTCGTACGGTTTCAACCCCCCTTTCCTTGTGATTTTTACACAATCTTTTACACCCGTTTTGCGTACCACCTCAAACCCTATCTTTGCCGCCTAAAAAATTTAACATAAAAAACGCTTATGAACAATTTGATCTACGTAGTGCCTGCCATGGGTATTGTTGGCTTGCTATACACGTTCCTCAAGTTTGCCTGGGTTTCTAAACAAGACGCAGGAAACGACCGCATGAAAGAAATCAGCAAATACATTGCTGAAGGTGCGATGGCCTTTTTAAAAGCCGAGTACAAAATCTTAACCTACTTTGTAATTATTGGTGCCGTATTACTGGGCATTATGGGTTATAGTAACGAAAATAGCCACTGGAGCATTGCCGTGGCTTTTGTTTTGGGTGCATTTTTTAGTGCACTCGCAGGTTTTATAGGCATGCGCATTGCTACCAAAGCCAATGTGCGTACGGCTCAGGCTGCACGTACCAGCCTTAGTAAAGCCCTCAACGTTTCGTTTACCGGTGGTAGCGTAATGGGTATGGGTGTAGCGGGTTTGGCCGTGTTGGGTTTGGGCAGTTTGTTCATTATCCTATACATCACTTTTGTTAGTGGCCTTGCTGTTGATTCTCCAGAATATCGTTTGGCTTTGGAAAAAGCGATTGAAATATTGACGGGTTTTTCTTTGGGTGCAGAGTCTATTGCCTTATTTGCCCGTGTGGGTGGCGGTATTTATACCAAAGCTGCCGACGTAGGTGCGGATCTTGTGGGTAAAGTAGAAGCCGGTATTCCTGAAGATGATCCCCGTAACCCTGCAACAATTGCCGATAACGTAGGCGATAATGTAGGCGATGTAGCGGGTATGGGTGCAGATTTGTTTGGCTCTTATGTAGCTACCGTTTTAGCTACTATGGTTTTAGGTAGAGAAACAAGTGCCATTGGCGATGCCTTTGGCGGTCTTTCTCCTATCTTTTTACCGATGCTAATTGCAGCTATGGGTATCATTTTTTCCATTATCGGAACCTTCTTTGTACGCATCAGCGAAACGGCTGGTTTAAGTACGCACAAAGTACAGAATGCCCTTAACATGGGTAACTGGGGTTCGATGGTGTTAACTGCTATTGGTTGTTATTTTCTGGTAGCATATTTAT
>JAYUOV010000156.1:0-12988 GCA_043760535.1 Chitinophagaceae bacterium | reverse complement strand
GTACAATCATTGGCTAAAGCTGATATTGGATATGAAGCTGAAAAGATGGTAGCCCCAACCGCAGATGTAACTACAGATGGTAAAACAAGTTACAGAATACTAAATGACGTATGTAATAATCACACTGCAATTGTGTTAAAAGACAAAAAAGAGGTGCCCAAAATTTTCCCCTGGGTACACATTGTAATTAGTAATGCAAAAAAGAAAATATTAGGATTACACCATAGTGTAAAAGATATTTATATGAAAAATTATCTAAACGAGTTCTGTTACCAGTTCAATAGAAGATATTTCGGGATCAATTTGTTTGAGAGGTTAATGGTACCAGTGTTAGAAAAACCTTGGTATAAAACTTAAACCAAATGGCAGATAGTCATTAAAATAAAATAATATTATTTTAAGCAGTCACTTTATACTACAAAAAAAATCCCCGCTACAACTTGTAGCGGGGATTTTTTTTGTTAAACAAAGTATTTATTGAATTACTTGTAAAACTACCCTGCGGTTTTGTGCACGGCCAGCGGCGGTTTTATTAGTAGCTAAGGGTTTAGTACTTCCAAAACCTTTGGCAGATAACCTTGTTTTCTCAATACCATTTTTAACCAGATAATTTAATACAGCGTTAGCCCTTTTTTGGCTCAGTATAAGATTGGTTTTGGCTGCACCTGTATTATCTGTATGTCCTTCTATTTCCAGCCTTATGGATTCATTTTCTTTTAAATTTTTAGTAACTGCTGCTAATGCCGAAAAAGATTTTTTAAGTAATGTGGCCTTGCCGGTTTCAAAGAAAATATTTTTAGCAGCGGTATTTACAGCTGCCTTTATTTCTTCTACAACGGTTGGGGCTATTTTTACTACTTCCTTTACGGGGCAGCCGTCATTTGTTACTAGGCCAGCTTCGGTAGGGCATTTGTCTTTTTCGTCGTTTACTCCGTCAGCATCTGTATCGGGTATCACGCAGCCCTGATACCTAGCTAATCCAGGTTGGTTGGGGCATTTGTCATCTTCATCATTAATACCGTCTTTATCGGTATCTGTTGCCGGGCAGCCAAAATATTTTGCAAGTCCAGCTACGGTGGGGCATTTATCTGTATCGTCGGTAATGCCATCACCATCGCCATCTTTTGGTGCAATTACTTCAATGGCAGGAGGCACTACTTCGGGCACTACAGGCAAGGGTTTTGCCTCAACTGCTACTTTTTTTAGGGGCGACAGCGAGGTGCCAAAACCAATAGAGTAAACAAAGTGATTGTTAGCTTCCTGTGTTACAGGCAATCGGTATTGGAAATTGGTTATAAAATAAGTTTCTTCCATTAACCGAACCTGAATACCTGCACCTACAGGTATATATGCACCCCAAACAGTGGCATATTTAGACACACCTACACCGGCAGATAAATAGGGAACCACAATGTGCTTATCCGTAAGCAGTTTAACGTTGGCAACGGCATCTGCCTCCATCAGCAATGCATCGTTGGTGTATGGCAGTTTTTCACGGAAAGGGTACTTTACGAAGGCACCATTCATAGATGCCATAAGATCTACATGGTCAGAAAGGCCTTTTAAATAACTAATACCAAAGCCGATTCCCATATCTGTAACCTTACTCCACCTTTTTTCTGTTAAAACGGTACTCAAAGAAGTTGAGCGGATTGCCTGAGCAGACTTAAAATCAAAAGTGGTAAAGTTGATCAAAAGGGTAGGTCTTTTTTTATAGTCATTATTTTGGGCATTGGCAACTATAAGGCCAATAGCCATTAATGAGCATATAAATTTCTTCATAATGTTGTGTTTTTATAGATGGCAAATGTACGGTTGGGGTTCAAAATAGGGCAATTTATTTACAATCGGTTTCCTATTACATGCCTTAAACTATCGAGCCTGTTTATTTTTTAGGTTTCTACACTTACATTTTACGCTTAGGTAGGAGTGGAGTTGCCTATAAAAAACGCTACACCATACTACCCATGTATGATTAAGAATCAATAGAAATTGCTGAATTTTTAATTAGAACATAGTATAAACCCGGTTGTACGGTTGCTGTTACTTTTAATTTCTTATCATATTTACAAGTACAGTATAAAATAGCAACCATTACCGAGGGGCAATTCCGTTTTAAATGCTCTACCTACAAAAAGCCTCCTTAATTTTTAGCTGTAGCCCCCATCTAAAATGAGACTTTATAACGTGATAATGCTTTCTGGAACAATATTTATATGCTGGCAGTAACTAAATAATCTGCTTTGGGTTAGCCTACTACCACTTACATTGATGATTATTATTAGTTTATAATGAATAAAGTGCATGTATCGGCAATGGCTCGGATGTTTCATCCACCTGATCGTTTTAAGCAACCTTGCTAAAATAAGTGGCACTAATTACATAACTATTTATTTTACAATCCGCTATGTTTAAATATGGGCACTAGTGATTTTGCCAGTGGTGTAACTACTACCAAGGCTTGTGGTACCAAGCCTGCTACTCATTTAGATGTACATTTTAAATTACGATAATGGCGGCAGGTATTGGGTATTAATTATGCCGAACCCTGCAAAAAACAACAGCAAAGTATCTTTTTGTAAAGAAAGATTTTAAAACTGCAACTATGGCAATGCCAGATATTACAGCCCTAAAAACAAAAGAAAAGCTGGGTAACCTGCATCGTAATTATAAGTATGGTAAAGGCACAAAAAGTACACCGTTAAGTATTATTTGGCTTAAGCCAGTTATTTGTGTGCCAAGTAGTTTTAAATGCAATACATGGATTATGGGTAAATTAAATGTGGAGTAACAATGCCTCAAAGCATCTAAAAAACCAAAGATTTTACTTACGGCTTTTTTTTATGTAATGTTTTACGGTTCTAACTCATCACCCTCCTCATTCAAGATTGCTATTTCCACGCCCTTTTCCTTACTTTGCAACCAACATGGTGCAACGAATTGTAGATATTAAAACAGATGGCCTTACCGTTTTCGAAAAAGAAACCCAAAGGCTAATACTTTGCCTGGAATATTGCTGTATAACAATAGCCTTAGCAAACAAATCCACCAACCATTGGGTGGCGGTGGAAGTGCTGCAATGCAGCGAAGAAGATATAGAAAATATGGACGAACTGATGCTGGTGTTACAACAGCATAGCTTACTGCTCAATTACACCGAACTAGAAACTAAAATTTTTATCCGATCGGCCCATGCTATTGTCATTCCTACTAAGTTACAAGAAGATGCAAAGCAACTCTTACAAATTCAGTTTGGGTTACAAAAACTAGATATCGTTATTAAAGAGCAGGTAAACAGTACTATGGCCGTTGCCCTCAAAACAAAAAGTGGCTGGCTGAATCCCTTCTCCAATCTTTTTTCAGATGCAACCATACATGCATTTTTAACGGGTTTAATTAAGCATACTTTGGAATACAGCCGCACTAGTGCACTACCCGTTTTACAAATCGTATTTAGTAATGGAATGGTAGAAATAGTGCTAGCAAAAAACAATGAATTGCACATTGCAAAATGCTTACGGTTTAGCACGGTACAAGATATGAACTACGAGCTTCTTAACATCTGTAAACAATTAAAAGTAAGCCCTGCCGAAGTGGTAGTAATTGTTCAGGGGCTTGTGAATGAAGGTTCGCCGATACACCTTTCGCTGCTTACATATTTTGCCGAGGTGCAGTTTGCCAATACCGCTATAGCCGATTGGGGATTTAAAAACATTCCCAATCATTATTTTACATCGTTAATCCAAGCTTCATCATGAGGATTATTTCGGGCAGGTTTGGTGGCAGAAAAATACACCCACCTACCAATATGCCACATACAAGACCTACCACCGACATAGCAAAGGAAGGGTTGTTTAATATTTTACAAAACCAGATAGATTTAGAGAACATCCGTACGCTGGATCTCTTTGGTGGCACGGGTTCTATTAGTTATGAGCTGGCAAGCCGTGGTGCAGAAGATTTGGTAATTGTAGAGAAAGACAACAAAATGTTCGATTTTATTAAAAAGAATATTGAAGACTTAAAAATAGAAAATTGCAAACTCATTAAAAGCGATGTATTTCGTTTTTTAGAAAACTGTAACGATAATTTTGATTTCATATTTGCAGGCCCGCCGTATGCTTTAGAAACCATAGATGAACTACCAAAAATCATTATATCAAAAAAAATGTTAGCACCCAGCGGCCTGTTTGTGCTGGAGCATACGCCGCGTAATTTTTACGAAGATTATCCCGGCTATTTAAAACACCGGAATTATGGTAGTACTATCTTTTCTTTTTTTGGGTAGGATATGCGGAAAGGTTAGAATAACAAATCATAACTAAAATAGATATTATTTTTGAGCCAGAATTTAGTACTACTATTAAGCTTCATTGGCGTCGCATGGCACATTCCGTTTTTTTACGGAACTCTTGTACAGCACACCATTATTGGGCTTTTACCAGCATTAGCCATTTAGGTGCAATTGCCCAAAAAAATATTTTAATATGTAAAAATCTGCTAAAGAACCCGAACCCTCAGCGCCATCGGTATTACTATAAAAATCCAAACAATCATTTGACAAAAAAACAATTACGATACCAATACTTAGCCAGCCGCATGGCACTTACACAGCAGCAAATGCACCAACATTTGGCCATGATGCTGGAACATTTTCAGCATCTAACATTTACCAAAGCAGAATATGTGCTGAGCTACATACCCATGATTGAAAGGAACGAAGCAACCCCGCTGTATTTTGAAGAAACACTAGGTGAAGCATATCCTGATTATCAGCTTTGTTTTCCCAAAACTGATTTTACAATGCCACACATGGAAGCAGTACTGAGCGATGAAGAAACGCAGACAGCTACGACTCAATATGGTGTAACCGAACCTGTAAACGGAACAATTATTACACCGGAATTACTGGATATTATTTTTGTACCATTGGCAGCATTCGATAAAAAAGGCTACAGGGTTGGCTATGGCAAAGGATTTTACGATCGCTTTATCCCAAGGTGCAGACAAGATGTGGTTACCATCGGGCTATCTTTTTTTGAACCTGTGGATGAAATTGCCGATGCCAATCAATTTGATGTACCTTTAAAATATTGCATTACTCCACATCAGTCGTATGAATTTTAATTTTTATCTTATTAAGTCGTTCCGCATATTGCTCTTCCCTTTTTCGTTGGTTGTATGGCTGTGGATTACCTTACGAAACTGGATGTTTAATAAAGGCTATTACAAAGCTACAACCTTTAATATGCCGCTGATATGTGTAGGTAATATTTCGGTAGGCGGTACCGGCAAAAGCCCCATGGTAGAATACTTGCTACGGATGCTGCGGCCAGAGTTTAAAGTGGCCACATTAAGCCGTGGCTACAAGCGAAAAACCAAAGGATATTCCTTAGCCAATGCGGCTACCACAGCACTAGAAATTGGTGACGAACCGATGCAATTCCACATCAAGTTTCCGGATGTGCCGGTGGCAGTAGGTGAGGAGCGGTTAGAAGCCATACCACAATTACTCCACGATAGACCCGATACAGCGGTAATTATTTTAGATGATGCCTTTCAGCACCGGCGTGTAAAAGCTGGTTACAACATTGTGCTTACCGATTACAGCAATTTGTACACCCAAGACTGGTATTTGCCCACCGGCGACCTTAGAGACAATCGTAGCAGTGCCGACCGAGCTGATATTATCATCGTATCCAAATGCCCGGCAGATATTGGCGAAGCCGGAAAAAAAGAAACCATCAACAAGCTGAAACCCACACCCACACAGTATATTTTCTTTAGTACCATTAGCTATGGCATACCGTATCATATTATTGCCAAAGAAACATTTCAACTGCACCACCAATGCGAAGTACTGCTCGTTTGTGGCATAGCCAACCCACGGCCACTAAAGCAATACCTGGAAAAACACACCGAAACCTACCTTGAAAAAACTTATAACGACCACCATATTTTCACTATCGACGACCTAAAGGAAATTAAGGAACGGTTTGGTAAACTAGATGGCAGCCAAAACATTATTTTAACCACAGAAAAAGATGCAGTGCGGTTGCTAAAATTCGAAAAAGAACTACATGAAATACCGCTATACGTACTGCCCATCGAACATAAAATATTATTTAACGAAGAAAAAAAATTACAAACACTCATAAGAGATTTTATAGTAAAGTTTAATATGTAGGATTTGCCACAAAGAGTTAAAGGCTGATAAAACCTATAAGGTCTTTTTTGAGCCATTAAATTTAGTAAATGGTTGATATGATCTTGTAGGTTTAAAGCGTCTCTTTCGTTCTTAGTGGCAACAAAAACAACAATATGAAAAAAGAAAAATATAAACACAAAAAACATACCACACAATCACTCAGTGGCATGCTCGACATTACCCGCAGCGGACTCGGGTTTGTAATCACAAGCGATGGCGGTGGCGATATTATTGTTCGTCCGCAAGATTTTAACCAGGGCTTCCACGGCGATACTGTAGAAGTAGCTGTTACAAGAGAAGGTTTTGGTTCAAAAAAACGGGAAGGCCGGGTAACAAAAGTTATTAAACGCAGGCAAACAGAATACATTGGTACACTACGTTTTACAAAAGGATTATTGCTTTTTGTACCTGCTGGCGAAAAGCCAATGCCCTATTTTGAACTTGGTACAGTGCCCATGAGAGAGTTAGACGAAGACACAAAAGTGGTAGTACGCATGACCGATTGGCCACCCAAAAATCGCCGCCCGAAAGGCGAATTAATGGAAGTATTGAGTGCCGATGCCGTTAACGATATTGCCATGAAAGAAATACTTTTAGAAAAGGGTTTCTCGTTAGAATTTAGCGATGAAGTATTGGAAACTGCCGAACGCTTGAACGACATCATCAGTGAGAAAGAAATAAAGCTGCGTAAGGATTGCAGAGATTTACTCACCCTTACCATTGACCCAGCGGATGCCAAAGATTTTGATGATGCTATCAGCTTTAGGGTAATGCCAAAAGGTGGTTACGAAATAGGCGTACACATAGCCGATGTAAGCCATTATGTGGAAGAAGATTCCATACTGGATGAAGAAGCTTACGAACGTGCTACTAGTGTGTATTTGCCCGACAGGGTACTGCCCATGCTACCCGAAAGAATTAGTAATGAATTGTGTTCTTTACGGCCACATGAAGACAAATGCACTTTTTCTGTTATTTTTAAAATGACAGAAAAAGGCGAAGTAAAAGACCATTGGATTGGCCGAACCGTGATACATAGTAATCATCGCTTTAGCTATGAAGATGTACAACAAATCATCGAAACAAAAGAAGGCGAACACAGTAAAGAAATATTGATACTAAACGACATTAGCCAAACACTTCGTAAGAAACGTTTTAAAAGCGGTGCCATCAATTTCAGCAGCCAGGAAGTACGTTTTAAACTAGATGAAAAAGGCCATCCGATTGGTATTGTGATAAAGGAAAGCAAAGAGAGTCATCAGTTAATTGAAGAACTGATGCTGCTGGCAAACCGCTACGTAGCCGAACGTGTGGGCAAGGTGATGGTGAAGGATAAACCCATCCCATTTCCGTACCGCATACACGATACGCCAAACGAAGAAAAAATGCTGCCTTTTATGGCTTTCACCAATAAATTTGGTTACAAATTCGATATGAACAAACCTGAAACCATCGCCGCATCTTTTAATAAAATGCTGGCCGATGCAAAGGGAACACCACAACAACATGTATTAGAGCAATTGGGTATTCGTACCATGGCCAAGGCCATTTACACCACCGAAAATATTGGCCACTACGGGTTGGGTTTTGAGCATTATTGTCACTTTACATCACCCATTCGCCGCTACCCCGACGTAATGGTACACCGCATACTACAACAGGTTTTAGATGGTAAAACACCGGTAGATAAAAAGATGGAAAGTAAGTGCAAACACAGCAGCGAAAGAGAACGTGCAGCCATGGAAAGCGAACGTGCCGCCAATAAATACAAACAGGTAGAATATATGAGTGACAAAATCGGCGAAGAGTTTGATGCCGTTATCACTGGCGTTTCTTCGTTCGGGTTTTGGGCCGAAACGGTGGAGCATAAATGCGAAGGACTGGTGAGCATGGTGGATTTACAAAACCATGATGACTTTAGGTTGGTAGAAAGTGATTACCAATTAGTAGGCAGCAGAAGCGGCCGTAAGTTCCGCATAGGCGACCAGGTTAGCATTAAAGTTGTGTCGGCCAATCTTGGTAAAAGACAACTGGATTATGAATGGCTGCCACAGCGGATTGCAGGCTTTGTTGCTGATAATTTAAAGGCAGTGCTTGTGGAAGAGCCAGCTAAAATAATAGCTGTACAAAAGGTTATTACAGGAAAGGCGGGTAGTAAATTTATACCGGCTACGAAAACGGCGGGAAAGAAGAAATAGTTAAAAGTCCAGTCTTTGCGAGGTGAGGTTCTTGCCTCACCGAAGCAATCTCCAGGGCATGAAATTTGTAAACACCTCCTGGAGGTTGCTTCGGAAAGAACCTCGCAATGGCTTGGATTTTTTATTTGGATTACCAATAAAATACATTCGTATCCATTCGTGTAATCCGTGGCAAAATAATTACTATAATGAAAATAATCGGCCCTTTCTCCCAAATCATCACCTTGCAAAACCTTTCATTAAAAGGCCCTTTGCAGGATGAACAATTGGAGGTTATTGAAAACGGTTCTGTACTGATTATTGATGGAAGAATAATTACTATTGGCAAGTTCAAAGACCTGCAAACCCAATACCCACAAGCCTTTACTGAGCTGATAGAAGAGCCAATGGTTTTATTACCGGGCTTTGTAGACAGCCATACTCATATTTGTTTTGGCGGAAGCCGCAGCCTCGATTATGCGATGCGTAATGCCGGCAAAACCTACCTGGAAATTGCTAAAGCAGGTGGCGGCATTTGGAACAGTGTGCAAGCTACAAGGGCGGCAAACGAAGACGAACTATTACTAGGTTTGCAAAACCGCATCAGCCAACATATTAAAGAAGGTGTAACTACAATTGAAATAAAAAGCGGCTATGGATTGAATATGGAAGCGGAATTAAAAATGCTACGTACTGTACAAAAAGCACAAGAACTTACTCCGGCTACATTAATACCCACCTGCCTTGCTGCACACATAAAACCAAAAAATTTTGAAGGTGATGAGCAACAATATCTCAATTGGATTTTACAGGAATTGTTACCAAAATTAAAAGCCGAAAATCTTACCAATCGTGTAGATATTTTTATTGAGGAAACGGCTTTTAGCAAAACACTTTCAGTTCCTTTTTTACAAAAAGCTGCGGCAATGGGTTATACGATAACCGTTCATGCGGATCAGTTTACGGCTGGCAGCAGTTTGGTGGCAGTGGCCTGCAATGCAGCATCGGCCGATCATTTGGAAGCAAGTGGCGACACGGAGATTGCAGCATTGGCAGGCAGCGAAACCGTTGCTACTGTTTTACCCGGAGCATCGCTTGGCCTGGGTATGCATTTTGCACCGGCCCGCAAATTACTGGATGCCGGTTGCTGCGTAGCTATTGCCAGCGACTGGAATCCCGGCTCTGCACCACAAGGCGATTTGCTGATGCAGGCGGCCATACTTGGGGCGTTTGAAAAGCTAAGTGCCGCTGAAGTACTTGCTGGCCTAACCTACAGGGCGGCACAGAGTTTGCGATTAAAAAATGTGGGTAAAATTGAAAACGGTTTTAAAGCAGATTTTCAAGCCTACCCAACCTATAATTATCAGGATATTTTATACCATCAAGGGAAACTAAAACCAGCTAAAGTTTGGAAAAATGGAGAACTTGTTTAATGGATAATTTTTTTAATGGATAATGGATAATGCCCAATGACCAATTGACTAACTGACCAATTGACTAACTGACCTATTAAAAAGTAAACATGGCAACTTACAACGCACCCACATCATGGCAGGGCCGCAACGATGGCGATGAACCCAATGTTCAAAGATGGCATCAGGCAATCCGATTGATAGACCTTGGCCAATCAACAAATGATCCAATAAATAAATCAACCAAAATAGCCTTTATAGGTTTTTGCAGCGATGAAGGTGTTCGCCGGAATCATGGCAGTGTTGGGGCAAAAGATGCACCGGCAGCTATTAGAAATGCCTGCTGCAGTTTTCCGGTGCATTTTGAAAATATTGTTTTGTACGATGCCGGAGATGTACTGTGCGATGATGGCAATCTGGAAGCAGCACAAATGCTGTTGGGAGAAAAAATACAACAACTTATAAGCCAAAAAATTTTTCCAATTGTACTTGGTGGGGGCCACGAAGTTGCTTATGGTAATTTTTGTGGTATCAGCCAAAAACTTCCACCTAAAAGCAGTTTCTCTGTAATCAATTTCGATGCACATTTCGACCTTCGGCAGGTGGATGAAACAGTTGGTGTTACCTCCGGAACCGGCTTTTGGCAAATGGCCGAAGATTGCAAAAAAAGCAAAACCGAATTCCATTATCTGGCCCTCGGCATCCAGGATTGCAGCAACACAAAATTGCTGTTTGATACTGCCAGAAACATTGGGGCATTGTACATTAAGTCAGAAGAATTTACCAACGACCAACTCGAACATATCCTCGACCTATTGAACCATGTTTTGGAAGCTTCGGAAACGGTTCAACTAAGTATTGATATGGATGTATTTACCGCTGCAACAGCACCGGGTGTAAGTGCTCCGGCATATAATGGCATTCCTCCAAATGCCATGTTTAAGCGGCTATTGCGGCATATTGTTTTTAGCGGAAAAGTATCTGCGATTGATATTGCAGAAGTAAATCCAACTTACGATGTAGATAACCGAACATCAAGATTGGCAGCTTCTTTAGTGTTTGATATTGTGCAGGCTTTAGAAAGAAATTAGAGCTAGAATAAGAGTATTTCTACTTTTCCCAATGTTGTATTTCAATAATATTACCATCGATATCCCTGGCATAAACAAAGGTTAGAAATCCGGCATCTTTAACTTCGGTTTGCACCAAATCGCCAACCTGAGAGCCGCCGTGTAATAGCAGTTTCTCCAAAATTTCCGATACGTTATCTACCTTAAATGCGATGTGTCCAAATCCTTTTCTGTTGGTTACTGCTGTCAGGTTTTCTTCATTTTTATCGTACTGAAAAATTTCGAGTGTTGGCAGGTTATCATTATAGCCGGGCAACGCCAAATGAATACCCGTAAAATGTGCTCCGGATATAGCTGTTGCTTTATCAAGCCAGTCGCCACTTAAGTCCCTCTCAGGATAAAGTGGCTTACAATCAAATACATCGATGTAGAAGTTGGCAATTTTCTTCCAGTCATCGGTAATAATATTTACGTGTGCAAATTTTATCATCTCTTTAAATTTTTTAAAACCGATGCACCATTATTACATCATCATCTATTCTACTATTTACCGATAAAAAATAAAACCTACCCTTCCATCTCCATCATCTTCTCAAAAGCCTCTTCATACAATTTCTGCGCAGCGGCAAATGCTTTGGTGGCGGCAATATGTTCCTGTTCTATTTTTAAAAATTTATTGCGGTCGCCGTAAATATCAGGGTCGGCCAATTGGCCTTCCAGTTTGGCTTTGCGGTCACCTGCGGCATTCATCTCGGCCTCTGTTTTTTCAAACAGTTTCTTTTGTTTCTGGTATTCTTTTTGGGCGTCTTTATTAATTTCCACTTTTGGCGCAGCCACTTGTTCCTTGTATCCTGAACCTTGAACCTTATTGCTTGCTCCTTGCTCCTTGCTACTTGCTACTTGTCCCTTGTTGCTTATACCTTGCTCCTTTGCAGCGGTAGCTTGCTGCAAAGCCATCCTTTCTTTCCATTCTACATATTCGCCGTAGGTGCCTTTAAATTCTTTTATTTCGCCATCTACTATTTCCCATATTTTATTGGCGGCTTTGCTAATAAAATAACGGTCGTGGCTTACCAATATCATGGTGCCCTCGTACTTGTTCAGCGATTGTACCAGCAACTCCACCGAGTGGATATCCAGATGGTTCGTAGGTTCATCCAATATTAAAAAATTGGCCTTGCTCACAATCGTTTTGGCCAGTGCCACACGGGCTTTTTCGCCACCGCTTAGTATTTTAATTTTCTTTTCTACATCATCGCCGCTAAACAAAAATGCACCAAGCAGGCTGCGGTATTCCAGTTCAGTTTTACCGGCACCGCTGCCATTCATTTCGTCTATTACGGTATTGGTCATGGTAAGCGATTCCAGCTGGTGCTGGGCGTAAAAACTTTCCACCACATTGTGGCCCCATTCACGTTCGCCACCTTCAAAAGTTTCGTTGCCACCTACTATCCGCAGCAGTGTACTTTTCCCTTTTCCGTTAGCACCAATCAAGGCTATTTTATCGCCACGTTCTATCTCTGCATTACCATTGGTTATAATGTGCAGGTCGCCGAAAGACTTTTTGATGTTTTTTAGGTTTACCAATACTTTCCCCGGCTCTTTGCCCACACTAAAGTTGATACGCATATTCGGACGTTCCAGATTTGTATCTTCAATGCGGTCCACTTTATCAAGCAGCTTCTGTACACTTTGAGCTGCGGCGGCTTTACTGGCTTTGGCTTTAAAGCGTTCAATAAACCGTTCCTGCTGGCGTATGTAATCCTGCTGGTTTTCAAAAGCCCGTTTCTGCATTTCTATACGAATGGCTTTTTCTTGCTCGTAATAGCTGTAGTTGCCAATGTACATGTGGAGCTGCTTTTGGTACAATTCCACTATGCGGTTCACCATCCTGTCCAGGAAAAATTTATCGTGGCTTACGATTACCACGCTGCCACGGTAATTGAGCAGGTATTTCTCCAGCCACTCTATACTTGGTAAATCCAGGTGGTTGGTAGGTTCATCTAGTAGTAATACATCTGGGTTTTGCAAAATCATTTTGGCCAATAGTACCCGCATACGCCAGCCACCACTAAATTGTTTGTAAGGTTTGGCCAGGTCTTTATCGGCAAAGCCAAGGCC
>JAYUOV010000155.1:0-13027 GCA_043760535.1 Chitinophagaceae bacterium | reverse complement strand
AAATACCAGCATAATTACTTTTGAAAAGCCCTCTGCCCGTACTTTTGAAATCCGTAGAATAACCTCCAGCACCTACAATATCTAATGTGGCAGTAGGCGCCCTATTATTTATACCTACATTGTTGTTAGTTGTTGTAGTATTTGATAGTATTTGGGCTCCGCCACCTGTTGCTCTGGAAATTTGTGCCTGCACGGCAAAAGTTGTCAAGACCAGCAAAAAAGCCATCAAGCCGCTGGTCTTGATGCGTTTATGATTGTTGAAAGCGTGTTTGTCTTTTCCCATGGGGAAAGATGCCAGTACATTGTTGTTTGAGTCAAAAGGGCTGTCATTTGACTTTTTCATTTGCCCCCCGGTAACGGTTCTCGTCATCGCGGTTAGGTTAATTTTAGAGTTCATAGTGAATAGAGATTAAATCTTTATGGTAATGCAATTGTTCAACGTTTATTTAGTACGATTTTACTGGTAATTCTTATAATAATGCCAAAATAATTGGTGTGGCCATACCCTGCTACAGCATCTGAATACAGGCAAATAGCAGCATAAATAGCCTAATAGCCGAGGATGTTTCTTTTTAAGAAGTTTGATTGTTTTCAATTTTTTTTGTTTACGACCCAAACGGCTATTTCTAAAATATACATGAGATTATTGGTAAAAAGGCAGGCATTAGAATAAGCATCATTACCTTCTGCTAGCATTAGCCGGAAAAAAGCGGTACAATGTGATATTCCCGGGCGGGTATACGATGAGGACAGATGCTGCGGGTGGCAGCAGGTGGCAGGGAAGTAGCATACGCAGCAACACATAATAGCAAGCCACTGTTCACAAGTAAATTATAATTTTTCATACAGCAATAATTCAATCTCCTTATTTTACATAAATGGCATTTTATGATAGCTTAACCAATAAGGAAATATATAAATATGGTATCGTAAATACAAAGCTTAAAAAGGTTGTGCTACAAACATCAGGATGAAAATGGGTTTTCCATATCGTTGTAAGAAAAACCAAGCAGACAACCCTGAAAAGTTTTACATACCCGACTCTCTTTCAAAAAGTCAACTCTTCTTATTCATCGTTTTTTTCTGTTTAAATTACTCTATAGTGTTATATTATATTGCGGTTAAAATATTCTGGTTGATGCAGTTAATTTTTATAAGATTCTGATGTTACGCTATTTTGCTTTTATACCTTATTGCTGCTGCCTAAAAGGCTTGAAAAAGCCTGTAAAAAGTAGTTTATAATAACATATTTTTATGTGTTTTGTAGAACCAGATACAACAATTTGTTCATTCGGTTCTTCATAAATTACTAACCCAAAATTGCTCATTTCCAGTATGGTTACATCCTGTTCTGTAAAGCAAAATATTTTCTACTTTTACCTTTTGTTGCCCCTTATTTTTAAGATTCATAAATATAAGTAAAGTCTTTAAGATTAATGCACAAATACACAAAAATATTTTTAATAAAATAACCATAAATGCCACGCTTTCGATTCGATACTTTTTGCCTTATTGCCAGCGCAGTAAAGGCGCTATGGGCTGACACAAAAAATACTGATCCCTTACAATACTCCGTTAAGCGAATGATACGACCTTTAAGAAAAAAGCTACGGACAGGCTGCTCTCACAACTCAATCTTTTGGCTTTGCATTCCATACCAATAGTGCAAGCAAAAACGAAATAACTGCGGCACCAATCCACAAGTAACTTATTTGTGTAAATTCATAATGTACCACACCGCCAATCACCGTTTTATTTTTTTGTATTAAGGAGCCGCTCACAATATCTTGTATGGCCGCTCCAATATAACTTGCTATACCTACTATGCCTACTGCTGTGCCTGCTGCTTTTTTCGATGCGATATCTACTGCCATTAAGCCGCCCAAAAAACAAATCAATACACCAATGGCCAAGCCGAACAATACCATACTCAACGTATCTAACCACAGATGGCCTTTGGGGTTAAATAAAAATAAAGAAAGCGACACCGCATTGAGCACACCAAATATGAGGGCAGGCATATTTCGTTTGCCTTTAAAAAATTTATCCGAAATAAGACCCGAGATAATATTACCAATAATACCACTAACAGAACTTACAGATATGATAGAACTTGCTTGTAGTGTAGAGTATCCTTTGTGTGTTTCTAAAAACAATATGCCCCAGCTATTTATAGCGTATCGGCTTACATACATAAATGCACTTGATAATGCAAGTATCCAGATAAATGGATTCTTCAACACGTCTAATTGCATGGCACCTACAGATTTGCCCGAAGTACTTACAGGTACAATATCATTTTTAAACACCCCTACAGTTGGTAGCCCTTTGCTTTGCGGGCTGTGGTGTAGAAAAATAGCAATAAGCGCTACACCCAACAACCCAATAATACCAGCACCCCAAAAACCCCATTGCCAGCCAAAACTTGTTACCAGTAAAGCGGTAACAATAAAGGTGGCAGCTTCGCCAATATTATGGCTGGCACTAAAAAAACCATAAAAAGTACCACGCTCTTTATTACTGAACCAACGGGTTATTGAAATAATGGCCGGCGTGGAGCCCATTGATTGAAACCATCCATTGATGCCCCAAAGAATAGCAAAAAGAATAAACGAAGAAGTGAAGCCCAGGGCTAAATTAATAAGTGCCGAAACGAGCAGGCCGGTCGCCATAAATTTTTTAATATCGCTTCTGTCGGCTAAAAAACCATTGGTTAACTTTCCTATTGCATACGCAAAAAATAAGGCCGAGCCTATAATACCTAGTTGCGATTCTGTTACATAACCTCCGTTAATCAGCGGCTTTTTAATTACATTTAAACTAAGCCGACATACATAATACAACCCGTACCCAAAGGTGGCCGATAAAAATACCGACCATCGTAACTTGTTGTAGCGATGTTTCATTTCATCACCCGTTGTTTCTATACCCAATTCATCGGGCGGGCTAAAATAATTTCGAATAGAAGCTATCATTCAGGCAAGGTTGTAATACAATAAATAGAGCAAGATTAATTTTAACCCTTTATCTAAACTGGTAATTTTTTACCTAAACTTTCAGGCATAGGGTAAATGCGGCCATATCTACAATGCACCTGTATAGATATGGCCACATATTTTATTTTATAACAACCGTTGAATACACTCTTTTACCATTATTAGAAATCTTTACAACGTATTTTCCTGCTGGCAATGATGGTAATAAAAAGGTGCTATTGCCGTCTTTTATTACTTGTGTTTTAACCCTGGATCCGGCTATGGTATATAGTTCTGCTATATTGATACCTTCTGGCATGCCTGTAATATAAAGCCTGTCAACAAACGGGTTGGGACCCATTTTTATATTTAGAGATTTTACATTGGCATAAAGTACATCGCTATATACAAAACGGCCATCCACATCTACCAGTTTTAATTTAAAAAACCCTTCGCCATAATGTGTGTAATTAAATGAATATGTATTATTACTACCCTTGCCTTTTACAGAACCAACTTCTTTAAAATCTCTTCCGTTACGACTGTATAATACTACGTACTTGTCAAAATTAATTTCTGTTTGAGATTTCCAGCTGATGGAACTTACGTTTTCTCTGGTGGTTAGTTTAAGGCCTGTTATCGATACTGGGAGCAGAACTGCATAAGTCGTTACATCGCTCCACGAAGATCCTACCCGTAACTCATCAAAATACATTGGATTTGTTGCGGCGCCACTACGGATAAAAACACTAGCAACCGAAGTGGCATTACCGCCGGTAATGCCCGAAAAAGTAGGCGTTGGCTCCGTCATTCCAAAAGTTGATGCATCGGGATTAACCCATGCAGATACAGTACCTGTACCCGCAGCGATTGCAGGTGTGTATGCCATTACCACCATAATGGTAGCGGTATTAAGTGGAAAACTCTGAGCTGTTCTATTAGCTGCTGAGGGTGCCGTGTTTGTGCCATTAAAACCCAATTCAAAAGTAGTACCATCAGCATTTGGTATGGCATACATACAACCAGCAAATGTGCCCCCGGCATTGGTGCTTCCAAAACCAAAATTATAGGTACCGTTTACAAGTGCCTGCGGCATGTTGGGCAATTGAACCAAAAAAGAGGTATACGTTTTAGATGTTCTCGTTGGAAAGCCCAATGCCTGCGTTCCGCCGTTTGTTTGTACACCGTATAAAACCGACTTAGTTACAGGTGCAGCAAATAAACCAGCATAGGTGAGGGGTACATCTACAACCTGAGCACCACTACCGGCTGCAAAATCTCCACTCCAACTGTTTTGTGCAGTAAGGCTACCCAAATTCAAAGCAAAAGGCTCGTAAATGGGTAATGGATTGGGTACATATCCCATTGTGGAAGTTACACTGGCCCATGAGTTGGCTACACGTAACTCATCAAAATTCATTGGGTTGGTACCTGGTCCACTACGTATAAAAACACTTGAAGCCGTTGCAGCATTACCGCCAGTTATTGCGTTAAAAGTAGGAGTGGGTTCTGTACCTCCAAAACTTGATGCATTTGGATTAACCCAGGCAGAAACCGTACCTGTGGTGTTGTTAGCTACTGTTGCAGGTGTATAAGCCATTACGACCAAAATGGTAGTATTAAGTGCAAAACTCTGCGTTGTTCTGTTTGCTACTGCGGGCAGGGTATTTGTTCCATTAAAACCCAGTTCAAAAGTGGTACCATCACCATTAGGTATTGCATACATACAACCAGCAAATGTGCCGTTGCTAAATCCAAAATTATAGGCGCCGTTTGCAGCTGCTATCGGCATAGTAGGCAATTGAATCAAAAAAGATGCATACATTTTAGTTGTTTGGGTTGCAAAGCCCAAACCCTGGGTTCCGCCACTAGGTTGGCTGCCAAAAATAATACCGTTGGTGCCTGATGTAGCAGCCAAACCAGGATAACTAAGAGGGGTACTTACAACCTGTGCGCCATTGCCGGGTGTCGTGTTACCACCCCAGCTATTTTGTCCAGCCAAAGAACCGAGGGTGCCAGCAAAGGGTTCGTAAATAGGCAGTTGTATCTGTGCATTAAGAAAAGTTGAAAATACAACGCCGACGAAAATTAACAAGTATACTTTTTTCATTGTTTGTTTTTAAATGGTTAATAAAAAATAAAAAGAGATTTAAAATATCGTGCCGTTTAATGTAATAGGATTTGGGAAAACAATTCAGGCTGGTATTTGTGTATATCGTTTTGTTATGTATAACAAAGTCATGGTAAATGAATATTCTGTTCTGTTAGTTATTATACCTGTATTACTATTTTAAAGCCGATGTTGGCTAATTCATTACAATAATGCCATCCTGCTTTATTTAAGCAAGGGAACAGACAGCTTTATAGAAATAAAGCCGGAAACTGTTCCTTGTATCAGCGATTGCATTGCCAATAATCTGTTTAAACTATCTATGTATTTTCTTTTTGCGCAAATACTGTAATAATTCTATTGGCCTATCCGACTGTATAATGTTAGCACCACGACTTACCAGCCATCCCCATGTTTCATTCGGTTGCTTTTGTTCTACGGCTCTATCATCATCGTGGCCACCATTTTGCTCCGGCCAAAGGCTGTTAAACCAAATAGCGTATTGCTTTTTTAGTATGGGTATTTTAGAAATAATGGCAGCCGTATCACTTTCAAAAATTATTTGCACAATCGTTTTTTTATGATTTTTATAGGTATCAATAATCTTTTCTGCCTCAGGGTTTTTGGGGTTGATAATTAATTGTAGCGTAAGCTCTTTTGGGATGCTGCCATGTTCAGCGATTAAGCTATCGTATGTTAGGCCATAAATATTGTAGATGGTTTGCTCCAGCATGTTATGTTTATTGAGTAGCACCAATACATTTTTATAGTAATCATAGCCCCTGTCAATATCTATAATGACTTTGTTTTTTGCGGCTACTATCATTTCTTCAAGCGTAGGTATTATATGCGTGGTAGGATGTCCTGTGCCGCTCAATAATTTGAATTTCCTAATTTCTTCCAGTGTATAATTCTCGGGTTTCCCTTTGCCTGTTGTGCTGCGGTCAATTGTTTTATCATGCATGATAATCAACTGGCCATCCCTGGTTTCTTTTAAATCAAATTCGCATACATCTATACCCAGGTCAATGCAATTTGTTAAGCTTTTTACTGAGTTTTCGGGTGTATTGCGCCAATCGCCCCGATGTGCTGTTACCAGTACCGTTTTACTTTTTTTATTAAAAACCGCAGCCAGCTTTTGCTGAGGCGTATTTTGGGCATCTACGGCTAATAACATTAACAGCAGGGCGGCAAGCAAGGCATATTTCATAGATGATACTATATTTTAATAGTGGCGTAGTAAAAAATGTATTTACGGCAGCCACAAGTTTAAACCCCTCAGGTAGGCTATTATCTCAACAGGATAATCCGTTTGTATTAAAGAAATTTGATTATTGATTAAATTGGCAACTACTACATCGTTACCCGATGCAGGTGGGGTGCTGGTACTATTTACATAAGCATTGGCCCATAATCTTATGCCATTGTTGTTAGGCCAATTAGTAAAGTTGGGCGAAAGTGTAGCGGTGGACATGTGCCAAACAAGCGCTTTTGGATTCATGTTTGATGCATTGTTATAATCGGTGGCATTCCCTGCACCCAACAATACAATTACATCACTGTCTAACTCTAACAGCCCTTTCGCTACTTCTGCCGACTCGGTATATATCACCACCATATTTACCATGTTTAAAGCAGCAACTGTATTATAAATTTTATTATAATAATGAACCGAGGTGTCCCAGGATGCATCAATATCTACATATACTTTTCCTTTAGCGGCTTCTAACGACTCTTTAAGTGTAGGGATGGCATAAGTGGTAGGCATTCCATTAAAAAGTAACCTTAGCTGTTTTAATTCAGCCATTGTTCTTTGTGCAATTGTAAAATTACCATTGGTGGTTCTTGCAGTTGTAGCGTCGTGCATTATAGCAAGTTCATTATCACGTGTAAGCCTGGTATCTATTTCTACCATATTAATTTTATTTACAATAGCATCATTAATTGCTTCAACCGAGTTTTCAGGAAAGTTTTTAAAGTATGCCCTGTGTGCAGCTACCATAATTTTAGGAAACAATAATGCCAGCTTTTCTTTTAAGCCAATAAGGCTTCCATAGTTTGGTGGTACAGTATTTTTTACCAAAATTCTTTTAGTAAAAAATGCGATGTTGCCAGCTGAATTTTTTACAGTAAGTTTTACCAAATAGCTACCCCCTAATGTAAACTCATGTGCCGCATTTTTAGTGGATTTTGTTGGTGTGCCGTCGGCAAAATCCCAAAGCCAGGAAAAAATATTGTTATCAGCATCTGTGGAACTGCCTGTAAATGTAACCTGGCTGTTAACAGAAGTCTGTGGTACACTTATTGTAAAAGACGCCTTTAAATCTACTGGAGCAGTAGGAGGAGTAGGTGCCGTTTTAGGGCCACACTGTGCAACTGCAATGCAAAAAAAGATGAAGCTTAAATTGCGTAACCAAATTGTTTTCATACGAACAGATTGAATTGTTAATATTTAATATATTAGTAACCATCGTTTTGCGAATATCCAGCCAAATCTCTTTCTACTTGGGGTATTGGGTAGTATAGCAGATAATTACGTCCTCCAAGTGCTGGCAACAAATCCAGCCTATTCGTTCTTTTTAATTCGTACCAACGGTAGCCCTCTGCATAAAACTCTCTTTGCTTTTCAGCCAGGATCAAATTTTGAAAATTTAAGGGACTTAGTGCGGCAACCGTTCCTGCGGCAGGGGCTACGGTATATCTTGCGGTAAAATATGGAGTTAAGGCAGTTTCGGCGGCTGCACTAACGCCTAAGGCTTCTGCCTTAATTAAATGCATTTCAGAAAACCTTGATACCATTACAGGTGTAGCATCTGCATTGCTGGTAGATACCAATTGCTGTCCTGTTCTACCATTTGGAAATTTTATTATGCGTGTATTATCTGTAGAAAAAACCGCTGTTCTTCTTCTGTCGCCTGTGCGTGTAGGGATGGTAGCATCTGCATATAAACCTGTGTGCAGGCTCAGCGCCGGCGAAAAATCCCATGTAGGATCCACATCATTTACGTTTGAATAAAAAAGTTTTCTACTGTTTGTATTTGAGTTTACAAAAGCAAAAATTACTTCTCTGCTGGTAGTATTAGCTATAAAATTACCAGCATAACCATTAGCATCAGTAGCTAATGAAAAGTTTGAGGATGTGGCACCATAATTCAGAACCTTATCTGCATTGGCAATAGCATTAGCCTTATCGTTTGTGGCCAAATAGACCCTGGCAAGTAGGGCATGTGCTGCTTGCTTAGATACAAAGAACCTACTGGTAAAAACGGGCAATATAAGTTCAGCAGCCACCAAATCGTCGGTTATCAATTTCCAAACTTCGGCCTCGGTAGATCGCTGTACCACGCTTAAAGTTCTTTTGGTTAAGATAGGTACTCCGCCCCAGCGGGTAACTAATTGATAATACAATAATGCCCTGAAGTATAAAGCTTCGCCCCGAAAAACCTGCTTTTCAGATTCTGGTGTAGCTGCTTTATCTAATGTTTCCAATAAAAAATTTACGTCTGCTATTCTGTTGTATGCATTTCTCCACAAGCTTAATACACCTGCATCGGCAGGATTCATATTTATAGGATCTACCAGACTGAAGCCAGGTCCACCTCTAAAATTATCTGCTCGTCTGTCAAAATCAAAGGCAAAAGCAAAAACTCCAATCTCCACTTGTGCGTACAGCCCGTTTCTTAATTTACGTAAATCCAAATCGGTTAATTGCTCCTGTAATATGGCGTTCCTTGGTCTTATTTCATCTAGTTTTTTAGAGCAGGCAGTTGCCAAAATAACAATCGATGATATTATAATGTATTTTTTCATTTAATATATTGTTGAATGGTACAAATTAAAATTTAACATTTATGCCGACTAAGAATGTTCTTAGCGTTGCTTGCAATCCAAAATCCACCCCATAATTGGAACTACCAGGGCTGCCATCGAAAGATTGCTCAGGGTCGTAACCGGTGTATGGAGTAATGGCAAACAGGTTATCGGCCGAGGCAAAAATGCGGATACCTGAGATTGCTTTTAATTTAATAGCCCTTGCAGGAAGGTTGTAAGCAACAGTTACTGTTTTAAATTTCAGATAAGAGGCATCTTCTAAAAAACGTGTGCTTGTAAGAAAGTTATAACCCGCAGCACCATACCCGGTATGTACACCACGGCGAACCGGCCTGGGAGTGGTATTACTAGTACCAGGCCCGTTCCAGTAGCCACTAGCCATCGCTTTTCTCATTCCAAAAAACTGTTCTACCGTAGAGCCATCTAATAATCTTGTATTAGAAAAAGCATTCCCCAGGTGATCGGTTCCTTCTGTTCCATTTACCCCTCTCCATGCCGCCATTACTTTATTACCATAAGAAAATTGCCCAAACACATTAAATTCAAAACCTTTGTATGAAAGGTTAGATGTAAAACCGCCATAAAAGTCTGGTATCGCTTTTCCTGCATTTAACCTATCCACATCTGTTATGTCGCCATCCTCATTTAAATCTTTATAAATTACATCGCCAGCCCTTACACCTTTGGCAAATAATTTTGCAGGTACATCTTTATTATCCTGGTAAATACCAGTTTGCTCATATATAAACCAGGTACTTACTGGTTGGCCGGTAATTAAGGCATGCATTTGGCCACCTATTAAATTACTTCCGGATGATGGTACCGTTAAAAATTTAGTGTTATCGATAAGCGATTCCAATCTGTTTTTTACAAATGAAATATTACCGCCTAATTCCCACTTTAATGAGTTATTGAATATTTTACCCAATACAGAAAGCTCTACACCACTATTTTCCATAATACCAATATTAGATGCTATGGTAGTGAAACCAGTTGTAGCTTGAACAGGCTTATTGTACAAAAGATCTGTTGTTCTTTGCTTAAACACATCCACAGAAAATGATATCCTATTTTTAAGGATACTTGCATCAATACCTATATTTGTTTGTTGGGCTTTTTCCCAAGTAAGTGGTTGGCCTATTTGAGATAATGCAAAGCCAGCCTGTCCATTATATGAATTATTGCCAGCGGATATAAGAGATCTTGAAGCAAAATTACCAACACCAGAAATACTGCCCGTAACACCAAAACTAGCCCTGAATTTAAGCTCATCAAACAAGCCCTGCTTAGCCATAAAATTTTCTTTGTGTAACAGCCAGGCTGCGGATACAGAAGGGAATGTGCCGTATCGTGTATTTTGAGAAAACTTTGAAGCACCATCTGCCCTTACACTGGCATTAAGTGTATATTTCCCCCTAAATGTTAAATTTACCCTGCTTATAAACGATTCCAGTGCAAAAGCAGTGTAACCCATTCCGTTGGCATAAATATTTGGGCCGGCATTAATAAGACCAAAATTACTTGAAGGGAAAGCACCGTTTGCATAGTTGTCGCTCAATACGCCAAAATCTTCACTAGTCAATTTTTCATAAGAGTGGCCAGCTAGTAAGGAATATTCTAACTCACCTGCCTTTCCGCCATATTGAAACATGTTTTCTATTACATACCTTAAGTCGGTATTTTTACTTTGTGCAATGGCACCCCATCCGGCACTTTGCCACCTAGCTACCATTCTTTCTGTTAAAGTCTTTTTCTCGTCAAAATAAGATGCGAATACCTTAATAGATGGTGTGTATTTAAAACCTTTGAATGGCTTTATATCAAGACTTACCAAACCAATGCCTTCGTATCTTTTACTATTCCACTTTTCTTCATTTATAAGCATTATTGGGTTATGCCTTATTAAAAGTGTACCGTTTACTTTGTAATCGCCTGTAGCTGTGTAGGGGCTATACCATGGCTGTTCTTCTCTTGCTGTTCTTAATACTTTTAAACCGGTATTTTCTTCTTCTAATAAATCCCTGTCTGTTAATGCAAAAGATAAATTCGTATTTAATTGTATAACCGGGCTAATCTTGTGGCTTACTTTTATTCTATAAGAATATTGGTTTGCCTGGCTTGTTTTTAAAATTCCTTCCTGATTAAATACGCCGAAGGATGTAAAAAAAGTGGTTTTATCATTACCCCCACTGAGTGATAAGTTGTAAGTGTGCGTTTTGGCATTGGGTCTTTGTACCACTTTTGTCCAGTCGGTTTCTTGTATTTCGTTAGCAGGTGGTTTATAATACACCAAAGAAGTGCCTTGTTGGTTGTTGAAATTATCAACTGCAAGCTGCATCACTTTAGCATACTCTTCAGAATTAGCCATTTTAATGTCGTTGGCTATTGTACCTAAGCCATGCCTAATATCTAACTCCACTACAGATTTGCCAGATTTACCCGACTTAGTTGTAATTAAAACCACTCCACTATTAGCACGGCTTCCATATATGGCAGCAGCGGAAGCATCTTTTAATACTTCCATAGATTCAATGTCGTTTGGATTTATATTGGGATAACCACCTTCGTTAGGTACACCATCTACCACAAAAAGCGGGGCACTATTACCGCTAATAGAACCCACACCACGAATTAAAACGATAGGTCTGGAACCAGGAACACCAGAAGGGCTTATTACATTAATACCACTTGCACGGCCTTGTAGCATTTTTACAGGATTGTAACCACCTCCCTGATCTACAGTACTCATTTTTACAGTAGAAACTGCTGTAGAAACCTGCTGCCGCTTTTGAGTGCCATAACCCACTACCACTACATTACTTAAAGCCGTACTACTATCTTTAAGTTTGATGATTAGAGAGGTTGTAGCATCGTTCTTAAGCGTATAACCTGAGAGTGTTTGTGGCTCGTAACCTACAATACTAAAAGTAAAACTGTATCGGCCAGTTACAGGCAGTTTAATGAATGTAAAAACACCAGTACTATCTGTTTGTGTACCTGAGGTAAGGCTGGTAGCACTGTTTCTAGCCGTCACAGATACATTGGAAAGAAGTTCGCCAGATTCACTGCGAACAATACCCGAAACGGTACTTGTTTTTTCTTGTGCAGTAGCAGCAAGGTTACTCACAAGTGTTACAGCAAGAATTGGCAATAGCCGCATCCTTGCCATAAGCAATTTTTTTTTCATTTTGGCAATTTTAGTTTTTGGTAAAGTGTTGCACCTTCCCTAAAAATTAGGGAAGGTTAATCGTTAAATAAGTTAATTTATATTATTTTTTTCTTATCAAATATTTATCACCCTCTTTAACCACCGATAGGTTATTAAGCAAGGCTATGTCTTTCAATATGGTTTCAATAGCATCTTTTTTATCAATCTTGCCAATAAAATTCATATTGCTTAATTGGGCTTTTTGGTACACAATTTTTACATTATATATGGCAGACAACTGATCAAAAACCTGAGCAAGGTTTTGATTGTTAAACATGTACCAGTTAGGCGAATCATTTATACCTCCTGTATTTTTTTTGTTATCTGTTACGACAGCAGGTTTCTTTATCGATGTGGTAACTTTTGCCATCATCAATATCCGGTCATAATTAAACTCATCGCCGGGAAACAAGTAATAGTCTTTAGACCAATTCTTAGCCTTACCAATGCCTGGCTTAATTACTACCTTTCCTTCATACAGCTTTACGGTGATGATATTCAAGTTTTCAAAAGCAGACACTTTAAATTTTGTGCCTAATGCTGTCGTAGCAATTTCATTGCTAAAAACAGTAAAAGGTTTAGAAGTGTCTTTGGCCACGTTAAACATAGCTTCGCCTTTCAAAAAAATCCTTCTTTTATCAATTTCAAATGGTTCATAATATCCCAATTCACTATTAGGGTTTAATGTTACAAAAGAGCCATCCTTTAGCTCAATTTTCTTTGTATTTTTCGTACTATTTTTTACCCATTTCAGTGACGGCAAAATCGTATCTGAATAAACTGTAGCAATTGGAACAACTTCCCTGACATCTTTTGAAACGAAAACATATTTTATTCCGAATACTACTGCGAATAAAACGGCTGCTGCTGCCACATATCTTAACCAGATCCTGTTTTTGCCTT
>JAYUOV010000154.1:0-4447 GCA_043760535.1 Chitinophagaceae bacterium | reverse complement strand
ACTACTTACCAAAACCTGGAATAATTACCATTGGCAAAACATACTTCCTTTTACCCCCACCGGAAGATTTAGAATGTACAGGAATACCCATGGCGTGGTAGGTGCCATTAAAACGATATCGAATAAAGGAAATGTAAACATTAAAGAGTTGCCCATCATCTCAAAATCTGATTTGGTGATGATACCCGTTTCGGAAGATGGCGCTTTTGATATCCCTTCGGATCTTTTAATTTCACCCAGAAATGAAACAAAAAACCTGGTGCTCGGTACAGATTATTATTACAAATACACCATCAATTTTAAAAATTACGAACAGCAATTTGATAATGCTTTGTATAAAACAGATGTTTTTAATTTCCCAAAAGTATTTACGGGTTTATCAAAATATAAAATGGAGAAACTGGAAAAACTTACCGACCCCCACCAATTACAAAACGTTATAGTAAGGGTAATAAAAGATCTGCCCTGGGGTGCTACAAATTATTTTAGCACTACATGCAATGATTATGTGTGTTTTAATAATATTTTCAACTGTGCAAATCATGCTACTGGTGGTGCTCCTGCAGTATTAGGAGAAATTTACTCTTATAAGGGAAACAGAATTGTGTACCGCGGTTGTGGTAATGGATTAGATGATAAAAAATCAGTAATTCCACTAAAATTAGTAGCCACTCCCAATAATTTTCAGGTAATAGATTTCGAAAAAGAACCATCCAGCGAAAAGGAAACACGAACCACTATTTACTGGAATCCCAATGTGTTTACAGATAAAGATGGCAAGGCCAGCTTTACTTTTTTTACCAATGACGTTACAGGGGAATTTAAAATTATTTTGCAAGGCGTTACAATGCGTGGTATGCTTCCGGTTTATAGTAGTAGCAGTTTTGTGGTAAAGTAAGGTATTGAACTCCTTGCCCTGTGAACTGAAACCGCTTGTTACTCGCAGTCTAAAAAAGCCTGATAGTATCAGCCAGATGAACGGAGTCCCGTAATGCTACGGGATTTACAACGTTTGCCAATGTCGCTTCATCAGGGTACGGCTTTCGCTGGGTTTAAAAAAAAGAAAAAATACCCATTCAAAACTGCAATGGGTAAGGAGTTCTGAAATTCAATGGCTGGTGAGGACACCAATGCTATTAACTTAACAAAATTCAATCCTGTGAAGTTTGTAAAAATATCAAGACACACCCCAATCACCCCTTTAGGGGACAGGGGGCAACCCAAACCCGGATGCCTAAGTTAAGAGCATTGGTGAGGACACCCGCCTCGGCTTACAGGAGTTTAATTTACGATTCGCCCCTCGCCTTCACCAAACACGCTTCTAACTCCGCCATCATATTTTTACTACCAATAAACATGGCGGAACGCTGGTGTAGTTCTGTGGGCTGCACATCCAGTATGTTTTCGTGGCCATTGGTAGCAAGGCCGCCGGCTACGCCTATAATAAATGCCATTGGGTTACACTCGTATTGTAGCCTTAGTTTACCACCCGGTTTGCCTGTGGTGCCGGGGTACATAAAGAATCCGCCCTTTAGTAGGTTGCGGTGTATGTCGGCCACCATACTGCCAATATAGCGTTGGGTATAAGGCCCACCCGTGTCTTTAGTTTTAAGCTGGCATTGCTCTATATAATTCTGTACCCCTTTTTCGTATTGCTGAAAATTGCCGTGGTTTACGCTATAAATTTTGCCATCGGGCGGGCATTGTATCATGGGGTGTGTAAGGCAAAATTCGCCAACCGAGGGGTCTAGTGTAAAGCCATTTACACCCCGGCGTGTGGCATGTACCAGCATGGTGCTGCTGCCATAGATAACATAGCCTGCAGCTACTATTTTATTACCGGGCTGTAAAAAATCTTCGATAGTACAGGGTGTGCCAAGCGGCGTTACCCGGCGGCAAATGCTAAAGATGGTTCCAATGCTTACGTTTACATCAATATTGCCACTGCCATCCAGCGGGTCCATTAGCAATACATACTTGCTGTTGTTACTCTGTGGGTCATCAAAAATCACTATCTCATCGTTTTCTTCGCTGCCTACGCCGGCGCAATAAATACTATGGTTGAGGATGTTGATAAACACATTATTGGCAAATTCATCCAGCTTTTGCACCTCTTCGCCCTGTACATTTTCTTTGCCTGCGGCGCCCAGTATATCGGCCAGGCCAGCCTTATTTACTTCGTGGTTTATGCGTTTTGCCGCCAGGCCAATGCCCCTGAACAGTCCGCTTAATTCGCCGGTGGCAGCAGGAAAAGTTCTTAGTTCCTGGATGGTAAATTCATCCAGTGTCATTAATTTTTGTGATTGGGCCATAGCAGTTTTTTTATAGTTGCTAATATCCAACTTCGTGTTGAAACAATGGGTAATTATTTTGCAAAAATGCCTAACGGTTATTACAATATCTATTTCAATACAAGCTTTACTTTTGCCCTCATTTAAAAAGAATATAGCCATGAGTACAGTACTAAAAAAGTGGAAGGTTTTTAAGTTTGGCGGCGCAAGTATTAATACGGCAGAAAGGATACAAAATGTAGGGCATATTATCCGCTATTGGCAGGGTACGCCTTTAATGGTAATTATTAGTGCCATGGGCAAAACCACCAACGCATTGGAAAAAGTGGCCGAGGCATTTTTTGCCGGCAGGCAGCAAGAAGCCTTACAACTTTTTGAAGCCGTAAAGCAGCACCATATTGAAACAGCTAAAGAATTACTGCAGAAAGATTTTGATGCCTGCCTGGCTCATTTAAGTGATATTATAACCGAAGCCGAATGGATGCTGCATGATAAACCAGTAAGGAATTACGATTATTACTACGATCAGATTGTATGCCTTGGCGAAATGCTTAGTACTATAATAGTAAGTGCTTATTTAAACGAAACGGGCATTAAAACCCAATGGTTAGATATTAGGGATATTATCCGCACCGATGATAATTTTAGGGATGCCAATGTGGACTGGAGCATTACCCAACAGGCTGTAAACAATCTACAATTGCAAACTGCAAACTGCAAACTGCAAACTGCAAACGCTGTAACGCTTACCCAGGGCTTTGTTGGGGCTACCGACGAAAACGAAAGTACCACACTTGGCCGTGAGGGAAGTGACTATACAGCAGCCATTTTTGCCAATATGCTGGATGCTGAAAGCATGACGATTTGGAAAGATGTGGAAAGTGTAATGAATGCCGATCCAAAACAATTTGCAGATGCCATTCCGATAGCAGAATTGAATTACGAAGAGGTGATTGAGATGGCTTATTACGGGGCACAGGTCATTCACCCAAAAACCATAAAGCCGCTGTATCAAAAAAATATTCCGCTGTATGTAAAATGCTTTTTAGATAAAGGACTGCCCGGCACAGTAATACATAATAATGTGGTTAAAAACCTGCCACCAATTATAGTTAAGAAAGAAAATCAGGTGCTGATTCATTTTCATTCTAAAGATTATTCTTTTGTAGGGGAGCGGTCGGTTGGGCTACTGTACCAACTGTTCGAAGAGCTTAGCATAAGGCCAAGTCTTACCCAAAATGGTGCCATTACCTTTCTTTGCTGTGTAGATAATCGGGAAGATAAAATACAAAAACTGGCTTTTGCTGCCAGTGCATTTTTCGATATTCAACTAGAAAAAGGATTAACACTTTTAACCGTTCGCCATTACGAAAATGCCCTTGTAGAAACCCTGATAGCAGGTAACGAAATAGTGCTGAAACAACAGGAAGGGAAGGAGACGGTGCAGGTACTTTTACGCAGTTAAGATTCAAGGTTCAAGATATAAGGTTCAAGATATAAGGTTCAAGCATCAAGGTTCAAGACGCCAGTATAAATTTTGTGGCTTGAACCTTGATACTCGAACCTTGTTCTTTTAATCTTGTGGCTTGAACCTTGATACTTGAACCTTATAGCTACATTTTCTTCCCCACCACATCATTCACCTCAATACCTTGCTGTAGTTTTACAGCCATTGGCTGATCTTCTACATCTACGGCCGGTGTCCAGTTGGGCATGGCTTCAAAACGCTCAATTAAAAAATTGTGCATTTCTGGCGTGGTATTGGTTAAAACTTTTGGCAGAATTACTTTGCCGTTTTTATCAATTATAAATTCAACCGTTACAAACATCCGCTTCGTTCCTTCGGGTAAATATTGGGCAAGGTCGGAAGACAATTCATCCAGAAATCTTTGAAAACCTTTAATGCCATCTGGTGCTGTAGTTTGTTTATAAAACTTTTTAACTAAAGTAGTTTCATCAAAATTTACTTTGGTGGCGTATCGTTTTGGCGTAATTTTTTTCGCCGGTGGTTTTTCTTCTTCGTATGAAATTTTTATTTCATCTGCAAAAGTGTAATCGCCTTTCTTATCAATCATTACTATTGGCAAAGCCTTTTTTAAATCGAAATAATAGTAGGCATATTTCAGTTTGCTTACCAGCGTTTCGTAGGCCGGTCG
>JAYUOV010000153.1:0-4447 GCA_043760535.1 Chitinophagaceae bacterium | reverse complement strand
TACCCGAGGGTATCAGCAAAGGCATATTTTACCCAATAGATATTGTAGCTGCCAGAGAGCACCTTGGTTGGGACAAACAAAAGCCTATCGTCTTGTTTTTTCCATCCGGTTCTTTTGTAAAAAATGCGCCATTGGCTACATCTGCTTTTGAAAAGGTAAAAGAGCAAATACCTCATGCCGAAATGATTTTGGCACATGGTATTCCACATCCAGAACTTGTTTGGTATTATAATGCTGCCGACCTTTTACTGCTTACATCGTACCACGAAGGCAGTAATAATTCTATTAAAGAAGCCATTGCATGCAACCTGCCTGTGGTAAGTGTTGATGTTGGCGATGCAAAAGAAAGACTCCAGCATATTCACCCTTCTGCAGTGGTAAGAAATTTAGACTCACGTTATCCGGCTTTGGCCATGCTAGAAATATTAAGAAATCGCAAACGTAGCAATGGATCATTGCTAGTACACGAAGTAGAGTTGCCTTATATTGCTGCAAAAATTGTAGCATTTTATGAAAGGCTACTTAAAAAAAAGTAAAAATGCAAGAATCAATAACTGTAGAAAGGATTCAAAATACCCTGAACTAAATGATAGCAATAATTGATTACGGAATGGGCAATATTGGCAGCATAGCCAATATGATAAAAAAAGTGGGTTTCCAATCTAAAGTGGCACAGTCGGAGAAAGATTTAGAGGGTGTGGATAAAGTAATACTGCCCGGTGTAGGGGCATTTGATAACGCCATTCAGCAACTAAAAGCACTGCATTTGTACGACGCCTTAAACGAATTTGCATTGGTAAAACAGAAGCCGGTACTTGGTATTTGCCTAGGTATGCAGCTGTTATGTAACCGAAGCGAAGAGGGTGTACTACCGGGTTTTGGCTGGATAGACGCAGATGTGAAGAAATTTAATTTCAGCAACACTGCCGGTGGCGAAAAACTAAAAATTCCGCATATTGGCTGGAATGTAGTGCGGCCCGTGGACAAAGATTTTGTGTTGTTTAAAAACCATGACGATGAAATGCGTTTTTACTTTGTACACTCTTATGCAGCACAATGTAACGATCCTGCACAGAGCAAAGGCAAAACCATTTTTGGGTACGAGTATGATTCTGTAATAGGAAAAAACAATATTATGGGTATGCAATGCCATCCCGAAAAGAGCCATAAATTTGGAATGAAAGTGTATAAAAATTTTTGTGAAATGTAGGCCAATAAAGCGCCAAGGTTCAGGCTTCAAGGTTCAAGACGCTAGCATGAATCTTCAAAATTGAGCATTGAACCTTGAACCTTGTTTCTTGAACCATGAACCTTTAAAAGAGTATGCTAAGTAAAAGAGTGATACCGGTACTGTTGTTACGTGGAAATGGATTGTATAAAACAGTTCAGTTTAAAAATCCCGTTTACATTGGCGACCCAATAAACGCAGTAAAAATTTTTAATGAGAAAGAAGTAGATGAGTTGTGTTTTTTAGATATTGAAGCAAGTAAAAACAAACAAGAACCCAACTACGAACTTCTAGGAAAAATACTAGACGAAGCATTTATGCCTTTTGGATATGGGGGCAATATTACTAGCGTAGAGCAGGTGAGAAAATTATTAAAAATGGGTATAGAAAAGGTTGTAATAAATACTGCAGCATTCGAAAACCCAACATTGATACCTGCATTGTATGATAGGTTTGGGGCTTCCACCATTGTAGCTGCGGTAGATGTTAAAAAGAACTTTTTTGGAAAATATGAGCTTTATAGCCACGATGGAACCAAGGCTCAAAAAGGCAATGTGTTCGAGTATTGTGTGCAACTGGAGAAGGCTGGTGCAGGCGAATTGCTTATAAACTCCATTGACAGGGATGGTAAAATGAATGGTTACGATACAAGCCTAATAAAAGACATAGCCAATAAGGTAGGCATACCCGTAATAGCCTGCGGTGGAGCCGGCAAACTGGCCGATATAAAAGAATGTAGTGATGGTACAAATGCAGCTGCTTTTGCTGCAGGTTCATTATTTGTATACCACGGGCCACATAAAGCAGTATTAATTAATTACCCAACACAAGCAGAGCTAAAAGATTTATTAAAAAATTAAATAAACATAGAACACAAGTAATTTATATATGCAAATTTTAAGATTGTATATTTACATTACAAGTCATAACGCTAAAAAACAAATAATTACAGCAATGTAATTACTAAAAAGTATGAAAGAAATAAAGTGCGTAACCGACCCTGGATACCAGATTTGTACAAAAACTGTTATGGATAATATTGCAGATCCTAACATTACGTTTGATGAAAATGGGGTTTGTAATTACTATTACGAGTTTTTGGACAAATTAGAATATAGGCTTCCGAAAAATGAAACAAGGGATGCGGAGTATAAAGCCATTATCGACAGGGTAAAAAGCGAAGGCAAAGGTAAAAAGTATGATTGCATCATTGGAGTTAGCGGTGGTGTGGATAGTTCTTATGTAGCTTATCTTGTAAAAGGGCTTGGTCTCCGGCCACTTGCCGTACATCTCGATAATGGCTGGAATAGCGAACTAGCTGTTAAAAACGTTGAAAATATCCTCAAAATCCTGAACATCGATTTGTTTACAGTTGTGGTGGATTGGGAGATTTTTAAAGACTGGCAATTGTCTTTTCTAAAAGCATCTACACCCGATGCGGAGGTGCCCACCGACCATATTATAGCTGCTACCATGTACGATATTGCCCACAAGTTTGGGGTTAGGTATATCCTTAGCGGCATGAATTTTCGTAGCGAAGGGCTGCTGCCACCAAGCTGGGCAAGAGGCTATCTAGATTGGAAATACCTCAAGGGCGTACAAAAAAAATTCGGTACAAAAAACATTGACTCATTACCACATCTTAGTATTGGAAAATTCTTTTACTACAATATTATTAAGCGTATGAGAGTGGTAAATGTGCTCAACTACATGAATTTTATTAAGAAGGATGCCATGGTGGTACTGGAAAAGGAACTTGCATACAGACCCTACAGCGGCAAGCACTATGAAAGTATCTATACCAGGTTTTTTCAATCTTATATTTTACCTACTAAGTTTGGTATCGATAAAAGAAAAGCACACTACACCTGTTTGATTCTTGGTACTAAAGAATTAACCAGAGAGCATGCTTTGGAACTTTTAAAAGAACCTACAGCACCTGCCGAACTTATTGCAGAAGATACAGATTACATGCTTAAGAAATTTGGCATTACTGCCGGGCAGTTTGATGAAATAATGAAGCGGCCAGTAAAAACCATCTTTGATTATCCCAATAACCACAAGTGGGAGCTCAAATTCAGGAAACTTTTGAATAATCTACGTCGTAAGGGATTTGCACCTAAGTAAATAAAGTATAAATTTTCAATGGAGACTTTTTAAGATGCTGATGCAATTATCTTCCACCTTAATTAATTCAATTCACTGTGATACCCAAACAATACCTCTCTTACAAAATCAGCGAACCCAACCCCGAAAAACAGGAAATACTGGTAGCCATGCTACAGGATTTTGGTTTCGATGGTTTTGAACAAACTGCCGATTCTTTAATAGCAAATGGCTATAAAGAATCCCTTGATGAAGATGGTGTGAATAATTATTTAAAGGAGCAGAATGTACCTTTTTCCAAATCTATTTTGGAAGAAGAGAATTGGAATAAAATGTGGGAATCAGATTTTCATCCCATTATCATAGACGATTTTTGTGCGGTACGGGCCGGTTTTCATCAGCCAATAACCCATGTAAAATACGAGGTTATTATAACCCCAAAAATGAGCTTTGGTACCGGCCACCACGCCACCACCTGGATGATGATGAAGGCGATGGAAGCCATAGACTTTACAAATAAAACAGTAACTGATTTTGGTACAGGTACTGGCCTACTGGCCATCCTTGCAGAAAAGATGGGGGCTAAAAGCATTGCTGCCATTGATTATGACGATTGGTGTATAGAAAATGGTAATGAAAATGTAGCAGCCAATAATTGCAAATGGGTCACAATGATTAAGGCAGACAATCCTGATTCTGCACCGCTATCCAATATTATTTTGGCCAATTTTAACAAGCATATTATTCTGGCTAATTTTGAGTCTTTAAAAAGGCTGCTGAGTACAGATGGCCACCTGCTGATAAGCGGTATTTTGAAAGGAGATGAAAACGATATTGTAAACGCAGCTAATGCTGTTGGCCTTCAATTGGCTAAAAATATAGAAAAAAGTGGCTGGTTATGTATTCTCTTTAAACATGCTGCTTAATATTTCTCAGCGATACAGTTTTTAGCTTTTTATTCATTTTAGTAAGAAATAGTAATTTCAGAACTCCTTACCCCGTGAACTGAATCCGCTTGTTATTCGCAATCTAAATACCTGATAGTAGCAATCAGTTGAACGGAGCGTCGCCAATGTCGCTCCATCAGGGCACGGCTTTCGCTGGGTTCAAAAA
>JAYUOV010000152.1:0-13173 GCA_043760535.1 Chitinophagaceae bacterium | reverse complement strand
ACACCCATATTTCGCCAGTAACCATGGCACACCCCGGTACACTACCGGTGCTTAATAAAAAAGCCGTAGAATACGCCGTTCGTCTCGGTATGGCATTGGGCTGCCATATTACCCAACATAGTTTTTTCGATCGCAAACATTATTTCTACCCCGATTTGCCTAAGGCGTACCAAACCAGCCAAATGCTTTACCCCATTTGTATGGGAGGGCAGTTAAAAATAAATACCGGTGCCATGGTGCTCATACACCATATACACCTAGAAGAAGATGCAGGCAAAAGCATACACGATGCACACCCAAATTACACTTGCATAGACCTAAACCGTGCCGGCGTACCTCTATTAGAATTGGTAACCGACCCTGTAATACGCAGTGCAGACGAGGCTTTTGCCTTTATTACTGAGTTAAGAAAACTGGTACGCTGGCTGGGTATCTGCGATGGCAATATGGAAGAAGGTAGCCTTCGTTGCGATGCCAATATCAGCATCCGGCCGGTAGGCGAAACAAAGCTTGGTACTAAGGTGGAAGTAAAAAACCTCAATAGCATCCGCAATGTAAAAAGAGCCATTGAAGGCGAAATTATAAGGCAAACGATATTGGTAGAAAAAGGCGAAAAAATAACCCAACAAACCCGTGGTTATGATGCCGATGCTAATACCACCGCCCCGCAAAGGGATAAGGAAGAGGCCAACGATTACCGTTATTTCCCCTGCCCCGATTTGCCGCCGTTTGAAGTTAGCGACAGTTACCTAAACGAAATAAAAGCTGCCTTGCCCGAACTGCCAGAACAACTTTTAGAGAAATATACAGCAATACTGCAACTGCCCGAATATGATGCCAAAGTGCTAACCGAAGAAAAAGCCCTCAGCGATTATTTTAACCAACTTATAAAAGAAACGCCACATACCAAAGCTGCTGCCAACTGGATGCTGGGGCCCATAAAAAGCTGGCTTAACGATACCAATGCCACCATCGAAAAATGGCCTGTTGCAACCCAATCTCTGGCTGCGTTAATAGAATTGGTACAGGCCGGAAAGGTAAGTTTTAGCACCGCATCTGCTAAAATACTACCAGCACTTATTGAGCAGCCTGCTGCTGATCCATTGGCCTTGGCCACAAGCCTTAACCTGCTGCAAACCAGTAATAACGATGAGCTGGAAGCCTGGGTAAACCAAGTAATAGCCAGCATGCCCCACAAAGTGCAGGAATACAAAAAAGGTAAAAAAGGATTGATAGGCCTTTTTGTAGGCGAAGTAAAAAAGCTATCCAAGGGCAAGGCCGACCCCCAGAAGGTTACGGCTTTATTACAGGAAATGTTGAAATAGAAAATAGCAACACTTAAGCTGCGGTAGATTAATTAGCCACTCAGCACTTTTTTACCAAATGCAGGCACTAGATTTTGCCAAAGGCAAAATTAAGGGTGGCCTGCGGTGCGAAAGGCCAAAATGAATCTGAATATAACACAACATATCCCATGAAAAATTTAATTAACATACCTAGCCTGCTCCTTGTTATTTCTGCCACCCTTTTCTCCTGCCAGCCCGGCACCAACCCCAAAACATTTGAAGTTAGCGGCATATTTAGCAATACCGTTTCAAAAAAAATATTTTTGGCCGAACTACCATTTGGCAGCACCCAACGCACTATTGTAGATACCGCCACTATCGATGCTAAAGGCAATTTTTACCTCCAAACCATCTCTAAAGGCGAAGGCTTATACCAGGTTTTTATAGAAAATGGCCCCGGCCTAATGCTCGTAAGCAACTCGGCCAAAATAGCCCTTTATGCCGATGCCAAAAATATTGAAGCCTACACTACACCGGGCAGTATGGTAAATGAAGACCTAAAAAAAATGTTTGGCAATTTTATACAAAAAGACAGCATTTTTAAGGTTAGAAAAACGGTGCTGGATAGCTTGCAAAATGCAAAAGTAAAAGATAGTGTGTTGCAGGTGGCCACGCAAGCAACCGACAAAAGCTTAGCCAATCTTAAAAAAATATTAAACGATTTTATTGCCTCACAGGCCAATGGTACAGCCATATATTTTGCTGCGGGGATGGCCAAAAAAATCAATAACGAAGCGGACTGGAATCTGCTTTTGCAATTGGCAATAAAACGCTTTCCCAACCATCCTGGCCTCCAGCTAATGCGGGCTAATAACTCGGCTCAAAATTCAATGGACAAACAGGGGCAACAACTGATAGGCAAAACCATTCCCGATATTTCGCTGCCAGATACAAGTGGCAAACTGGTGGCCGTAAGTAGTTTTAAAGGCAAGTGGTTGCTCATAGATTTTTGGGCCAGTTGGTGTGGCCCATGCCGTACAGAAAACCCAAATGTGGTAGCTGCTTTTAACCGGTTTAAAAACAAAAATTTTACCGTACTAGGTATATCGCTGGATTTGCAGAAAGGTGCCTGGCTTAAAGCTATTAACCAAGATCAGCTTGTGTGGACCCACATTAGCGACTTAAAACAATGGCAAGGTAAGGCTCCAGAAATCTACGGTATTAATGGCATACCGTTTAATATTCTGGTAGACCCTGCCGGTAAAGTAGTGGCAGTAAATTTAAGGGGACGAGCTTTGATGGAAACACTTGCAGCCCAGTTAGACAAATAGGGTACAACACTTTTTGTACACAAGCTTATTTTGTGCATTGCACCTAAACTTTGTAAATACAAGTAAACACCTGCCGAGAGGGGCCCTTTTAGCAAACAGGGAGCTAAAAAGTTATAACTAATTTGCATTTGAACCCAATTCAAATTCCCACAATGCCTAATAAATGTTTTGCCGTATTTTTACGCCCCAACTAATAAAAACTGGTTTGCATTGGGCAAATCGTAAATCGTAAATCTAAAATCGTAAATAAAAAATGGCCGAAGCGATATTGATGCCCCGCCTTAGCGATACCATGACCGAAGGTGTAATAGCTGCCTGGCATAAAAATGTGGGTGATGCTGTAAAAAAAGGCGACATACTTGCCGAAATAGAAACCGATAAAGCCACCATGGAACTGGAAAGCTACCAGGATGGCGTGCTACTACATATTGGCACAACCAATGGTGGAAAACTTCAGGTAAACGACCTGATGGCCATTATTGGTAAGGCGGGTGAAGACGTTTCTGCCTTAGTAACCCAACATGCAAGTGGTGCCGCCGCACCTGCAGCCGAAGCACTTGCCACCGAAGAGGCCACTATACCTGCTTCTATACCTGCTTCTAAACTTGCACCTGTAGCAGCTACCCCTATCGTGGTATTGGATATTTCTAAAATACCCGAAGTGGTAATTATGCCACGCCTTAGCGATACCATGACCGAGGGTGTAATAGCCGGCTGGAACAAAAATGTGGGTGATGCTGTAAAAAAAGGCGATGTACTAGCCGAAATAGAAACCGATAAAGCCACCATGGAACTGGAAAGCTATCGTGATGGGAAGCTCCTTTTTCAAGGGGCTAAAGTGGGCGAAAAAATACAGGTAAATGATTTGTTGTGTATTGTTGGTGCCGATGCTTTTGATATAACAGCCATAGTAGTTGCTGCCAAACAAGGCGGTGCAGCTCTTACAACTGCTGCATCTGAGCAAACCGCTCCTGTTGCTCCATCTGCACCTGCAGTAGTTATTGCAGCACCGCAAGCCACTGCACCACGGGTGGTAAACGAAGGCCGCATTATAGCATCCCCTTTAGCTAAAAAAGTAGCTGCCGAAAAAGGAATAGACCTTAGATATGTAAAAGGTAGTGCCGATAATGGCCGTATTGTAAAAAGCGATGTGGATAGCTATGTACCAACTACTGTTGCTCCTGTAGCCCAAGCTGTTTCAGCAGCACCTGTAGCTCTTGCCGAAAAAGCAGCACCCACAGTAGCACCCTTTAACCCCGGTGCAGGCGAAGCATTTACCGACCATGCCAATAGCCAAATGCGCAAGGTGATAGCCAAACGCCTGGACGAAAGCAAATTTAGTGCCCCACATTTTTATCTGAAGATGGAAGTGAACATGGATAATGCAATTGCTGCCCGCCCACAAATGAACGAAGTGAGCCCGGCTAAAATTTCTTTTAATGATTTGGTTATTAAAGCAAGTGCAATGGCATTGCGAAAGCACCCAGCTGTAAACAGTAGCTGGATGGGCGATTTCATCCGCACTTACGAACACATTCATATTGGTATGGCTGTGGCGGTACCCGATGGATTGATAGTACCGGTAATCCGTTTTGCCGATCAGAAAAGCTTAAGCCAGATAGCTGCCGAAGCTAAAGAGCTAGGTGGCAAAGCCAAAAGCAAAAAACTACAGCCAAACGAATTTAGTGGCAATACTTTTACTATTTCTAACTTGGGAATGATGGACATTGATGAATTTACAGCCATCATAAACCCCCCCGACAGTTGTATTTTAGCCGTAGGCAAAATAAAAGAAGAAGTGTACCGCAATGCTGTCGGCGAATTTGCAGTAAAAAATGTGATGAAACTAACCCTTAGTTGCGACCATCGCAGTGTAGATGGTTCGATAGGTGCCGCCTTTTTACAAACCTTAAAAGCTTATTTGGAAAACCCGGTGATGATGCTTGTGTAAAAGCAATGGTTAAATAAATAAAAGAAAAAGACCCGGCTAATGCTGGGCTTTTTTCTTTTATAAACTAGCGGCAATACCTTGATTGAGTAATATTGGTAACAGCTTACCACCCGCCGAAGTGCGGTGGACTACTGTGTATTAAATGTGCCAGTAATTATTGCCGCAGGAGGTAAAATAACCGCGAAAGCAGTTAAAAGCTTTATTGAACAAGGCAATCTTACGTTTCAGTAAGAACCCAGTACTTCAATATGTAAAATCGACGGTTCGCCCTGGGAGGCAGTTGAGAAAGTGTATAAAATGGCCAGTGTTTGAGATTCCGCCAAATAGCCAGAGACTTTAGAAACTTCGTTTATGGCAACTATCGATTATCTTATTTAATTTTTTTTTGCTGGCTTTATGCTGTTCAGAATATTTCCAATGCTAAATTCCGGCGTATGGAATAAATACAATCGGTCTGCATTTTTCTTGTTAGCCACTATTTCATTGTACCTCAGATTAATCGGTTTATTTTTCAAGAATGGGTTTTCACCATTCTTGGTTTTGATAGGGGTATTGGGTGTAGTGCTGATTATTATTGTTTCGTTCCTGAATTATAAAAAAGGTTGAAGCACCGCCAGCTTTTAAGATTCGGGGGGACACTAACCATGGCGGAGGGCTTTACCATTGTTACAAATAAAACAATGCTATCAACGATATTTGAAACTAAAACTCACTAATCTGATAGCATTGGTGAGAACACCGACCACGGCTGGAGATTAATTAATAGTTTAGAGGCAGTTAACTTTTCTACTCATCTTCCTGCATTCAATAATGATGCTTAATAAATTTTTTCTCCAAAAAAGAAAAAGTATATTGTTGTATTTGATTAGGAAAAATAAAAGCTCCCAAGAAAATCGATTCTTTTTAATTTTGTATAGATAGCTCAACTTCTCCATAAAATGCTTGTGCCTATTGTGTTTTGAAAAAGCTATCAATTGTAACCATTCGAGCCTTTCCTTCCAGTCAATATATTTTTGGTTTGATTTTTGCTTTCTTTTGTAGCTATTGGAAGTATATGTACCGCTATGTTGCCGCCATAAAGTTAATGGTTCATTTATATAGGATACTGAACTTACTGATGCAGCAATAAAACCTAACCAAATATCATAAGGTGCATTTGGAGGTATAGGGAAAGCATATTTCAAAAGTTCTTTTTTTAATAAAGCAGTATGCCCCCAAACGCAATTAGAAAAAGCAAAAGCCCTTGGATCTGGATGCGTAACTAGATTATATTGAGTACTTATTTGTCTGTTCATAATATTGCCTTCGCTATCCATAAAAATCGAGTCGGAATATGCCAATAAAGATTGGCCTAAACAATTTAATAATTTTTCTACTTTTCTGGGTAACCAAATATCATCATGATCAGCAATGGCAATCATTTCATTTGAACAAATTCCAAGACATTGTTCAAAATTCTTTATGTACCCAATGTTCTTTTCGTTTAAATAGATTTTGACAATTGAAGGATATTGCTTTTGCAATTTGAGAAGTACTTCTTTAGTATCATCTGTACTACAATCATCACAGCAAATAATTTCATTTGGTGCTACAGTTTGTGTCAACAAGCTTTCAAACAAAGGAACTAAATACCTGCCTGAATTATATGTACATAATGCTATGGAAACTTTCTGGTTCAAGTATATTAGAAATTAGGTTTAAAAAACATTTTAATACAGAAGAGCTTTTTTCTGTAAACCGGCTTGTTCTTGCTCACCAGAATTTCGTTATAGTGTTTAAAGAAAAAAATACTTCGCCTCAGGCTCCATTTAAGGTGAAAATGACAAAGCATTTGCTGTAAAATAAGTGTCGTGTTTTCGTCTTTTATAGGTGCGGTGGCTAATGTTTGCAGCTCTTCCAATTTATCATCAAATTGTTTTTGAAGGGAAACTTTCGGCTTCTTGTTTTTAGAGTCTCGAGTACCTATTGCATTGTTATCGTGTTGCCTGTATTTAACCAGCGTTTTATCTACAAATTTTATTCCGTTGTTGGCAGCGGCACAAAAGCCAATCCATAAATCAAAAAGCATTTTGGGTGGAAATGGTAAAATTTTTTCTACAAAAGACTGCTTCATTAAAATACTATGACCAGGTACCGAGTTGGATAATAAAAATGGAGCTCCGCTGTTATATGTTTTCATATTCATGATGCTTGTAAAAGATTTACCCAACGATTGCCCCTTTGCATCTACCAATAAAGAGTTAGCATATACGGCATCATGGTTGCCGATTTCACCTACGAGGATAGCTATTTTATCAGTCTCCCAAATATCGTCCTGATCGCAAAGGGCAATATAAAAACCTGAGCATTTAATTATTGCTTTTTCAAAAGTTTTGGTAACGCCGGTATTGGTTTCATTTACAAACAATTTTAAACAAGCAAATTTTTGCTGGTAGCTTTTTATTAATGATACCGTGTCGTCTTTTGAGCCATCATCTACAATTACAACCTCTATACGTTGGTACGATTGTTTAAGTATTGAATCGAGCTGTTCTGCAATATATTTTTCGCCGTTATAGCTTGCCATAGCAATGCTTATCAATGGTTTATCCATGTTGATGTTTGATTTTTTTGGCCAGCTATACTCATCTAATTTTAGATAAAAAGCAAAGTGTCAATTATGGTATATCCTGTTCTTGTTTTTGTAAATTTAAGAGCTTGCTGTATTTAAGCATGGTTTGGTAGGCTACAGTTGAAGCTATTAAATAACCATCTCTGCCATCTAAAAATCCAAGCTTAAAAATATAGCCGTTAATAAAAGCCCACCACGGGTTGATGATTATTTTCATAACGCTGGTTTTTTTACCTGCATTGTGCATAGCCAGTGCTTGTATGGTGGTAAATTTATTGGCCTGTGTTACTAGTTCTTCAATAGTATTATAACTGTAATGTAAAATATTGCCATTTAACTTGCCAACGCTGCTGTTACTATTTATTGTTATTTTATCGTGTGGATTTGTACCTGCCCAGGCTGCTTTTTCCCGGTTAAAAAGACGCAGTTTTTTATCGGGATACCAGGTGCCATGTTTTATCCACCGGCCACCGAAATTGGTACAGCGGTTCATCAAATAAACATCTTTTGTAAAGCCGGTTTTTTTTACTGCTGCAATAGCTGCATACAGTTCTAGACTTAGTGCTTCATCTGCATCAAGCGACAGTATAAAAGAATAAGTGGCCTGTGTAGTGGCCATTTTTTTTTGCTGTACATAACCTAAAAAAGCCTGCTGTACAAAACGAACACCATACTGCTTACAAATAACCTCCGTGGCATCTGTAGAAAAAGAATCCACCACCACAATTTCGTCGGCAAGGCCCTGAACACTGTCTAGGCAACGGCCTATATTTCGTTCTTCGTTGTAGGTTATAATTACCACTGAAATAGGGTGCATTAAATTTTGTTATATTTTTTTATGGTTTTTAAAATCGAACAAACGGATACCTAAAAGTTTTTCGAAGTAGTAGAGTATTTTTTGCTTTAGAGAAAACTTCTTTTGTGAAACATCTATCTGTAAAGACCAGTTTAGGTTACTAATCCGCTGCTGCATTACTGCCGGATGCGTACCTGTAAATTTTGCAAGCGAATCAAAGTCTTCAAAATTAAAAACATCGCTTTCTGTAGGCATATATTTTTCATTGTGGTTGGGATTCCAGTATTTGCCCACATTAAAATGTTTACTCAGCATTTGCCTAGGGCTTTTTACCCAGCCATAGTGGTACACCCAGGCGTCTATGGCTTTTACCCACAGTTTGGTATGGCCTATCCTAAAGCCTTGTGCATCTTTATAGGAGCTGATTTTTTTATTGTTGCGAATGATTCTTGTTTCGCAGTTATACCAGCGACGGCTATCGCCAATATAATCATAGGTGCCATAAAAATGCAGGTATTTAAATAGAAGGCCCTGGACCCGTTTATTGGTCTCATATTTTTGGCAGGCGGCCTGTATGGCAGGGTGATATTGTTCTGGTACCACTTCATCGGCCTGAATATAAAATGCCCAATCGGCAGCGGGGTTTATCAGTGCAAATGCCTTGTTGGTTTCATCGGCCAAAACCTCGCCACCCTTACGTAAGTTGGGGTTCCAAACAGAGCGATGAATTTTTATTTTACAATCCTTTATAGCCGTAATCAGTTCCAGTGTGCCATCATTACAATCACCCACCAGCACAACCATTTCGTCCACTACTGGCAGTATAGAATATATGGCCTCTACAATTGGGTAATCGTTCAGCACCGCATTTTTTATAATCGTAAACCCAGATATCATCATTTTATTAAAATTATAAATGACCCATTCATTTTTTTTGGCGAAGGTCAGCAACAAAAAAAATCCGACTTTGCAAACATAATTACCTTTCATGCATATTCTTATTGTAAACAATTCATTTTTACCAGCCTTAAAATATGGTGGCATAGAAAGAGCTATTTGGTGGCTTGGCAAAGTGCTTGTAAAGCAGGGCCACAAGGTTTCATACCTGGTTACCAAAGGCTCTTACTGCACCTTTGCCGATGTGTATGTTTACAACGAAACGGTGCCTTTTAATACCTTGGTGCCCAAAGGTGTAGATGTAATACACCTTAGTTTTAGTGTAAACGAAATACCGCTGAAACCTTACATTATAATGAACCAAACCAATGTACTGGCGCAAACCGAAATGGACAGGAATACCGTTTTTGTATCTGCGAACCATGCGGCACGATACGGCAGCACCGTTTTTGTACACAATGGCATAGACCCAGATGATTATGGCAAGCCAGATTTTACAGCTAAAAAGCCATACATCCATTTTTTAGCCGATGCTGCATGGCGGGTGAAAAATGTAACCGGAGCTATTAAAACTGCCAGAATGGCTAGAATGCGGCTAAGGATAATTGGTGGAGTTAGGTTTAATTTTAACCAGGGCATTCGCCTTACACTAGATCCTAATACCCGCTTCGAAGGCATGGTAGGTGGCGAAAAAAAGAACCGGTTACTGCTACATTCAGCCGCATTATTATTTCCTGTACGCTGGCATGAGCCTTTTGGCATAGCCATTATAGAAAGCCTGTATTTTGGTTGCCCAGTTTTTGCCACTCCTTATGGGTCACTGCCAGAGCTGGTGCCACCAGCAGTTGGGTTTTTATCTAATAAAAGCAGCGAACTGGCGGAGGCTATGCAACATATTGGCAGCTATAACAGGCAGCATTGCCACCAATATGCAATGGACGTTTTTACTGCCACACAAATGGCTGCCGCATATATGCGGCTGTACGAAAAAGTGCTGAACGGAGAACCACTTAATACTACTCACCCGGCTTTATTGACTGTACAAAAAGAAAAATTTCTTTTTTTTGAATGAGGAATGGAGATAACTAATTACCTAATGACCTTAGCCGCATAAAAAACAGGAATGCTAAAAACATGACCAATTTTATTCCCATTTTTCCACTAGGCATTGTAGTGTACCCCGGCGAAGAGCTGAACCTGCACATTTTCGAAGACCGTTATAAGCAATTAATTACCGAATGCTTTGCCGAAAACAGGCCATTTGGCATACCTACAGTAATAAATAACAAAGTAATGGAGTATGGTGCCTCTGTAACCGTAACCGAAGTAATAGAAATCTACAGCAATGGTAAAATGGACATCCAAACCAAAGGCATGGGTGTTTTTAGGATGCTAGAATTGGTAAAAGCTGTGCCCGACAAATTATTTAGTGGTGCCATAGTTAAACATTCTAAAATTACCACCGAAACAAAAAAAGAACTGATGCCCGGCCTTATAACCGGCGTAAGAGAGCTACACAAACTGCTTAATATTACTAAGCATTTTAAAAAGCCAGACTACGAGCTTATCAGTTACGATATTGCCCACCACGCTGGCCTTAACCTGGAAGAAGAATACGAACTGATGCAATTACTGAGGGAAGATCAGCGGCAGGAATACCTAAAACGCCATTTGGCCAAAGTACTGCCCATAGTAGCCGGAATGGACGCCCTAAAAGAAAAAGTAAAGCTGAACGGCCATTTCAGGGATTTGAAGGGCTTTGAATTTTGAAACCACAGTTAGTTAATAGGTCATTTGGTCAATGGTCAATAAGTAATTCGTCAATAAATGAAGAAAAGCACCAACAGCAACAAATCATAAATCCTAAATCACAAATCCTCTCATGGTTTCCCTCTGTCTCGATTTTGGCAACAGCCGCCAAAAAGCTGCTATTTTTCATAATGAAGAACTGGCCGAAGTAATTTACATGGGCGAAGACCTTGCTGCATCCATAGCACAAATTGTGGAGCTGCACAAGCCCGGCCAATCTATTCTTTCATCAGTTATCCATCACCCCGAAAGCATAGAAGTTTTACTGCAACAAAAAACAAGTTTTCATAAGCTTGCAGCCGCTACCAGCCGCCTTAATTTTACCACGCCAGTAGGCAAGCCCCAAACCATTGGAGCCGATCGTTTGGCACTTTGTGCCGCCGCCGTTTTGCAATATCCGCAACAAAACAACCTAATTATTGGCCTTGGCACCTGCATCACCTATAATTTTTTAAATATAAAAAACGAGTTCCTCGGCGGCGGCATTAGCCCAGGCATGTACATGCGTATGAAAGCCCTTAATTCGTACACCGCAATGCTCCCAATCGTAGAGCCACATTGGAATGTACCGCTTATTGGGTACGATACTACAACCAATATTCAAAGCGGTGTGGTTTTAGGAATGGCCATGGAAATTGATGGTTTTGTGGACGCTTATAGGCAAAAATACAGGTCATTTAACGTGCTTTTAACCGGTGGAGATGCGATGCATTTGGGTTCGCACCTCAAAAACAAGATATTTGCTTGCCCCGAATTATTGTTTAAAGGACTTTATGCTATCTGTAACATCAACAACACCAACCAAACTACGTAGTGCATTACTAACTGTGCTTTGTTGCGTTTCGCTTTTTTCTATTGCCCAAATTAATAGCCCTTATAGCCGCTATGGCCTTGGCGATGTTACCCAAAGCGGTAACGTAGTAAACAGAGGCATGGGCGGCGTATCTACTGCTTACATGGATCGGCAATCGGTTAATTTCTTAAATCCGGCCAGTTATAGCCGTATAGGCCTTACCACTTTCGATGTAAGCATGGAAATAGAAAACCGCACCTTACAAAACAGTGCCAAAACCGACAAATACAGCAGTGCCAACCTTACCTTTAACTACCTAACTATTGGCCTTCCGCTCAATAAAAAAGGCACTTGGGGCATGGCTTTCGGCATAAGGCCGGCTACAAGAATTAACTATAAAGTAGAAAGCTACGAACGGCTTAATGTAGCACAAACGCTTAGAGACAGCATACTTACTCTGTATGAAGGTAGTGGCGGCAGCAATAAAGCATTTATTGGAACCGGTTATAAAATTGCCGGCTTTAGTTTTGGTGGCAATATTGGCTATCACTTTGGCCAGGAGGCACTAAGCACTCGTCGCTTTTTTATTGATTCTATGGCTTCTTACAAATCCAACTCGGCCAACAATATTTCTTTTGGCAGTTTTTTTGCCGAAACGGGGGTGCAGTACGAGGCCAAATTGGGCAAGAATGGCTTTGTAAGACTCGGCGGAACCTATGCCCTTAAACACATGCTTAAAGGCACAAAAGATATAGTAAGAGAAACCTTTAATTACGACCAAACAACCGGTGTACCTATACAAGTGGATAGCATCTTTGAAGCAAAGGGTATTGCAGGCGATATCCAGTTTCCGAAAAGTTACAGTTTGGGTTTTGTAATTGGCAAAAACGATACCCTTACCAAAACAGAGAAGTGGATGCTGGGTGTGCAGTACGATGCTACCGCATGGGACGAGTTTAGCTTTTTTGGCCAAAAAGATCAAGTAAAAAGTAGCTATATGCTTAGAGTTGGCGGACAAATAACCCCAAATATCCTCAGCGAAAGCATGGCCGGGAGGATTAATTACCGTGCCGGTTTTTATTTTGGCAAAGATTATGTAAACGCTAAAAACATTCAGTTGCCCGTGTATGCATTTACGTTTGGTTTTGGCATACCCGTTAAGCGCCGCAGCTTTTACAGCAATCAGTTTACCACCATTAACCTTGGCTTCGAAGTAGGTAAGCGTGGGGATAATAACAGCAGCCTCACCGAAAATATTTTCAAATTTCACCTCGGCTTTAGCCTTAGCGATATATGGTTCCAAAAGCGGCGGTACGAGTAGGGGTTTTGGTTGATTGGTTAATTGGTTGATTAGTTGATTAGGAAAACCGGGATTATAAGTACAATTCTAACGAATAAACTAATTACGAAAAAAGGGCGTTCCCCGCCGAAAACCAGGCGGGTCGGGCTTTTCGCTACAAGTCCGCCGCCGCATAATTGCACCAAAGCTTCGCAAGTGTAGCAATCATTGGCGGCGTTACGGGCTTTTCGCTGCAATCCCTAACGCAACTTCTATTATTGGGTACACTCTGTATATTAATTGTTTGAGCAAATATTTCGTTTTTGGCCCAATTTAATTTTCTAATGCGATGTCGAAATTAGCCTTGCATTTTTTTCTTGTCCTCGTAGCACAGTTTTCTATCGGGCAAAATAAATTTAC
>JAYUOV010000151.1:0-4479 GCA_043760535.1 Chitinophagaceae bacterium | reverse complement strand
GCTCCGTTCAACACCATATCATTATTGAGCATCCTGCCATTAATAACATGCATCTCAAATTGGGTTGGGTCCTTATCATCGGTGCACTTTTATTTTTTTCAAGTTGTGCATCAACAAACCAACCCTACAATCCCAATAAAAAATACAGCCCCGCCGAATTAAAAGAAGATTTTACCGTGGCCTGGATAACCTGGCAAAAAAACCACCCAAGTTTGTATTGGTACAATCCTAAAGACACTGTGGATAAGGCTTTTAGCGACCTCGAAAACAGTCTTACCGATTCGCTTACCGAAATAGAATTCCGCAACCGCCTTGCCATTGCCGCCGAAAAAATTAAGTGCGGCCATACCAGTGTAAGGCTGTCAAAAGCTTTTAGCAAATTTTCGGCCAAACAGCGAAATGAATTATCATTTCCTCTGATTATGAAAACATGGGGTGGCGATAGCCTTGTAATTACGGGCAATGCTTTTCGGCGGGATTCTCAGTTGGTTCGTGGCACGGTAATTACATCCATTAATGGTAAACCGGTACATGAAATCATAAGCCAGATGGCCCAACTTATATCTGGCGATGGCTTCAATAACAATTTCAAATACCAGGTTATCAGCAATAGTTTTCCTACCTATTACCGTTACGCATTTGGGTTGGGTAAGCAGTATGTTTTTGAATACGTGGCACCCGATGGCAGCATCCAATCAAAGCAGCTTAGCAACTACGATCCCAAGGCCGATACTTTGGATAAGCGGCGGGTAGCCATTCAAAAGCCTGTACAAAAACCATCAAAAAAAGAGCTGCGAAATCTAAGGCGGCTCAGCAACCGCAGCCTTATAATAGACACGGCAAATCAACTAGCCTACATGCTACTAAATACATTTACTAAAAACAAACTCAGTAAATTTTTTAGGCAAAGTTTCAAAACTTTGAAAGCACAAAACATACCCAACCTCGTAATAGAATTAAGAGAAAACGGGGGTGGCAGCGTTAGTAAAAGCACAAAACTTACAAGGTACATTACTAGCCATCCGTTTAAGATAGCCGATAGTGCAATAGCTGTAAGTTTTAAATATCCTTATCCCAAATATTTAAAAAAGGGGTTCTGGTACAAAATGGAGCATTGGCTGGTAAGCCCGTTTAAGCAAAAAAACGGCTACTACCACTTTCGCCAACTAGAAAACAAAATCTATAAGCCATTAAAAAAAGACCATTACGATGGACAGGTGTATATTATAACAGGAGGGTACACGTTTTCTGCATCCACTCTTTTTATAAACCCATTAAAAGGACAAAAAAATGTAACTATTATTGGCGAAGAAACTGGCGGTGGTGCTTACGGAAATACTGCCATTAACATACCAGATTTAGTACTTCCTAATACGGGATTACGGGTGCGGCTTCCACTATACAGGCTTGTGGTTAATAAAAGCCTGCCCCACGATGGGCGTGGCATACAGCCCGATATTTATGTACCACCCGGCAGTATTTTTTTAAGAAAAAATATGGACCCCAAGATGGAAAAAGTGAAGCAACTGATTAAGGAGAAAAAGGGCTGATAGTATCATAAAATTTTAAAAAAATTCTACAAATCAGCAAGTAATAAAAATGTAGTTTTTACTTAGAATTAAAAATAATGGAACAGATAACAGGCGTAAGTACATTGAAAAATGCTAAAGGCGACATAACTCATGTTACCATTGATGTTTAAAAGCACAAAGAGATTATTACACCATTACTTCTCCACTTAGGGATTATAGAAAAAACCAGATTTCGGCAAGAATGTGAGGGAGGCCTATTTGTACAAGATACCAAGAAAAGCTCTCTAAAATTCATTGATGAAATATGGGGCAAATAATAATTAAACCCGAAGTTCGAGACAACCCGAATTCACTGATTTATACTCTTTATAAACATGAATATTTTGGTTTTATTGAAAGTGCTAAGCAGTATGTCGTCTCTATCTATTAATTTATTAACACGATTCCTTATCGACGTTACAAATGTTTCACCAACGAAAAATAGGGGACTTACTACTGCACATATCAACCCAATCGAAAAAACTTATTGGTATATTGGATTTGAGGTAGAAGAAGAGATTTAGCTCATTAAATTTATTACAAACAATCATAATAAGGATTACACTGATTTTATTTTGGGAATGTACATACACTAAGGCTTAGAGTTTGTTCTATCCAAAATTTCTTTCAAGCTCTCAATAAGTCATCTCATCTAAAACCGATGCTTTCTTTTTTGAAGGATATGTGTCAAACAGAAATTGCAAAGTCCGCTTTACATCATTTGCTTCCTGCTTAATATGGTTGTGTTTTTTGCCCAACCAGTTTTTAATTTGCGTTTCAAAATCATCTTTCACATCGTCTAATACTGTAACACCCATTTTCTGCAATGCTGCGCCATTACACTGCTGTTCGTACTGTCCTTTTATTGGGATGCTCATCAGCTTTTTACCGATGTATAAAGCCTCTGCCGGTGTTTCAAAACCGCCGCCTGTAATAATGCCATGGCAGCTTAGTAGGCTTTGGTTAAACAATTGATTATTTACTGGCATGTAAGTAATATTTGCTTCTCGGTATGGCGCTGTTATGTTGGGCAAAAAGAAGTGAAAATCTACTTCGGTAATGGCATGTAAATATTTGAGCAAACAGTCTTGTTGAAAAGCTGGCAGGTACACGGTAATGTGGCCTTCATCGGTTGGTTGGGCATTAATAAAAACATCCTTAACCACAGGCGGAAAAATGAATTCATCATAGGGCTGAAAATGCAGGCCGATGTAATTGGTGGCTTTTGCATATTGTTTCAGCACCAATTCGCCAATCATACTTTTTTGCTGTGGCCTTGGCGTGGCAGCACTCATAAAACTAGCCTGATGGCCAAACTGAACCGATGGTATTTGCTTCTTTTTACATGCCAGTGCGGTGATGTGTTCAAAGTCGTTTATCACCACATCGTATTGCTCCACAGGCAGGTCACGTGCTTGTTTATGTATGCGGAACAGGTTGGTGTTTTTGGCAACACTCCAATAGTCGAGCCCGCCACATTTACCATAAAATAAACTCATGCCTTTGCTGCGGTACTTTACCGGGAAAGGCACATCCAGTGTGGCATTGGCTCCGCTGATAAAAGCATCTACCTCTCCAAACTGTTTCAGGTAAGGCATTAACTGTATAGCCCTGCTTATATGGCCATTGCCGGTAGCTTGTATGGCGTAGAGAATTTTTATCATGGGGTTTAATTCATTTTAACTTTTTAAGAAAATAATTTTCAGTAATCAATGATAAACAATCACTCTTCAATCAATAAAACTTACCATTACAATGACCACCATCACCCGGCTAGCGAAGAAATATACAGCATCACTTCATTGGTCATTACATTCAACTCCTGCTTTTCCTTTTGTACCTTATTTTTTTCGAATGCATTTGCATCGTAGGTGTATATGTACCAGTCGTTCTGGTGGTATTCCAATGCTGTCAAGTTTTCTATCCAGTCGCCGCTGTTGAGGTAGGTTACCTTTCCTTTGGCAGTTTCTACCACTCGTTTCTGCGGCTGATGAATATGGCCGCAAATAACATAATCGTATTTTTTTTCAATGGCCAGTTCGGCTGCGGTTTGTTCAAAATTACCAATCCATGAAACGGCTTTTTTTACACTGTCTTTTACTTTTTTAGAGAGGCTCATTTTTCCCCTGCCTAGGCGTTGCAGCCACCAGTTTATAAACCGGTTAATAAGGATGAGCAGGTCGTAACCCTTGCCTCCAAGTTTGGCCAGTATTTTAGCACTGCCTTTAGTAGTTGCATCAAATACATCGCCATGAAATATCCAGCACATATTGCCATTTATTTCCATCACTAATTTATCTACCAGTTGAAAATTACCCATCTGCATATCGCTGTAGCGGCGTAATAATTCATCGTGGTTGCCGGTGATGTACACCACCCTTGTACCGTTGCTGATAAAATTCATAATCTCTTTTATTACCTGCATGTGGCTAGCCGGGAAATAGCGTTTGCTGAAATTCCAGATGTCGATTACATCGCCATTAAGAATGAGTAAACCGGGCTGAATACTCTTGAGATAATTGAGAATTTCTTTTGCATGGCAGCCGTAGGTGCCAAGGTGCAAATCGCTGATGATAGCTACTTCTACTGGGCGGCGTTCCATTAGCATTGTGGGTTTAGCAAATCTCAAATTATTGCATTACCATAATGTTAGCAGCATATAAACTTTGTATGAAGAAAAGATGAAGGAATTGTAAACAGCACCAGTTTTAATATTACGTCTCATTAAACAGCATCAGTTAGCTACATCAAATTTGCTAGTACACCAGCCAGCTTTTGCTCATAATGTATAGGGTACTTATTATTAAAAATTTCGTAACTATTCAGGCCGACATTACAAAAGGGCGTCCTTGAATGGCATCTGCGAGTGCTTGCATGATGGGGATTCCTTGTTTTTTTGCAGTAGCTA
>JAYUOV010000150.1:0-39086 GCA_043760535.1 Chitinophagaceae bacterium | reverse complement strand
TCAGAAAAAATTGTTCCGCTATGTTTTTCAATGCCAGTAATACATTTAAATAAAGTCGTTTTTCCGGCTCCATTTTTACCAACAATTCCATACGCTTTTCCATCTTCGAATGTTAGATGGATATCGGATAAAATATTTTTGGCTCCGTAAGATTTGGATAAATGATCCAACTTTATCATGTTAAAATTGCTTTAAGTTGCTTGTTAGATTGATGATAAAAAAAAGGAATTAAGCCTGCCAATAATACCGGCAATACGATACCTAACAATAGTAATATGCTATTTGGCAGATTCATTTTTTTAGGATAATTAGCATATTTAGCCAATATAGCAGCAGATAAATAACAATAACCTAAAAACTGCACACCAGCTACAACTATAATATTGGTTTTAAAAAATATAATTAAAGCAAGGCTGATGGGCAAAGCAATAATGGTAGCGAACATGGTTGCTGTTGCTATTTTTTCTGCAAGAAATCGCCTGGCATTTAGTTTATACATCCAAACGAAGAAAACATTTTCGGGTTCGTTGTAAAAAGAAAGGCAAATGAGGAATACAAAACCAAGGGAAAACAAGCCTAAATTAAAGTTTTGGTACATCAGGGAAATTCCGGTTACAACATAAGTCAAAACAATCCCGATAATCCACTTTCTAAACCCAACTATAAATTCGAAAGGTTTTTTATAAAATGGGGTAGGCAGTATAAAGGCAACCTTTCTGTATGGTTTAAAAAAAATACTCATTATTGAAAAAGCTATCAGAAACAGTGCATGAAAAAATTCTTTTTTGTAAACTAGGAATAGTACAAATGGTAATACTAAAATAATGTTTTCGGTAATTCTTACTTTTAAGTAGATTTTCTTTTTGTAGGTAAATTTTAAAAAATCGTTTCTGCTATTTTCGGCATATTTTATTACAGCCCACAAGGCAATTAAGCTGTAGCAATATTGGGCATATTCCGTTTTGGTAAATAGGTATATAGATAAACCCATAAAACCAGCTACACTTAGAACAGATGCCATAATAGGATGCAGCCCAAACTCAATGGACTCCCTTTTTAACATTACTATCCTTAGCTTAAAATACGAATATAATGTTGTCATTTAAAATGCAGTATAAAAATGGTTTGTGTATTGGGCCTGGTTTTTAAATTTCGCCATTACATTGGCTTAATGTTGAAGGGCAGGTATTTTTTTACTTTACAATAAATACATTGTAGCTAAAGCCCTCTTTTATACTGCCTACCCCGCCCAATATGTTGTAACTGCCTCTTGTAATCATTTGAAAAAAAAGCCCTCCAAAATAATCGGAGGGAAATAAGTTATGAATTACTGAACACTTTATGCTAAAACCAATGCAGTTCTGCGTTTTACTATAAATGTATAGGCTAATATAATTAATGGCAAAAAGATAACACTGGCAATAAGGGCATTTTTGTAAAAAGGCAAGCCGGCGGTGTAGCAAGCTACTAAGCCATTTACACTTTTACTGTATAGTGTTTGGCTACCTGCCCATACTGTAAAATTACTAAGCAGAAAAAATGCCGTAGGCCCAGCCAAAGCACCCAAAAAAACGGTGGCATAATTTTTTCCTTTTACAGCCCAGCCAATAAGGGTAACCAGTAATAAAAAGCTGTAGTTAATCCATTGGCCGCTATAAAAACCAGCGTATGGAAACCAGCCCATTTTAAACATTAGATGTGTCAGCAAATCGCTGGCAAAAACAGCTATTAGTGGTAATAAAAAAGATTGGCTTTTGTCTTTTACAATCATACCAGAGAACAACGAGATAGCTATTATTGGTGAAAAACCCGACCAGCTAAGGTTTGGGCCAAAAAAGAATTTACATATAGTAGCTTCTGCAATCAGTAGAATGGTAAAAGCAAATAACCTACCGTTAATTTTCATTTATTATAATTTGTTACAAAAATATGGATTAATGCCCTGCTAAAAACCTATTTTGCCCACTACCTTTTAAGTACCTGCGAAAAATGGCCAAAAGCAAACAACATATAGAAACTGGTAAGATGGGCGAAGAACTGGCAACAAGCTATATTATTAAAAACGGCTTTTTAATGATAGAAAGGAACTGGCGGTACAAACATAGTGAGGTAGATATTATAGCTAGTAAAGAAAAAACACTCCATTTTTTTGAGGTAAAAACCAGAATCGGCCAGCAGCTTACGCTACCAGAAACAAGCGTTACCAGTAAAAAAATGAATAAGCTAAAAGAAGCAGCAGCCGAGTATTTATACCAACACCCCGAATGGAAATACTTGCAGTTTAATATACTGGCTATCACTTTACTTGCCAAAAAAGAAGCTGAATATTTTTTAATAGAAGATGTGTATTAGTACTTACATTTTAATACTTGGTACAAAGATATAAGTACTTAGATTTTTGGCTAAAGACATAAAGAAAAATTGGTAATGTAATTGGCAAGCTTATGAAAACAGGAATCTTTTCCTCCTGACCAATTAATCTTGACTTAGCACTTTGTTCTAAAAACTAAGTACTTCACTAACCATGGGTTTAGTTTTAGTACTATATAATTTGTACTAAGTACTTTACTACCCTTGGGTTCTACTTTTAATACTAAATACGAAGTACTAAGTACTTTAAACTATTTTTACACCTTAAAATAAAAAACACACTTTGACATTTAAAGAATTTGGCCTCGACGAAAGATTGCTTAACGGAATAGATTCAATGGGTTATACTACTGCTACACCCGTGCAAGAACAAGTAATTCCATACATTTTGGAGGGTAGGGATTTAATTGCTTCTGCCCAAACTGGAACAGGCAAAACAGCAGCTTTTTTGCTGCCAATTGTAAATAAATTACTCACCGGGCCGCATGAAGATCACCATATTAACTGTATGATTATAGTACCTACCAGAGAGCTGGCGGTACAGATAACACAGGCCATGGAAGGCATGAGCTACTTTACCGATGTAAGCTGCATAGCAGTATATGGCGGCGGCGATGGTAGTTCTTTTACCACAGAAAAAAAAGCACTGAGTACCGGCGTGGATATGGTGGTATGTACCCCAGGCCGCATGATAGCCCACCTAAACATGGGTTATGTAAAACTAAGCGGCCTTAAATATTTAATACTAGACGAAGCCGACCGTATGCTGGATATGGGCTTTAGCGACGATCTGAACAAAATCATTTCCTTTCTACCAAAAGAACGGCAAAACCTTTTATTTTCTGCTACCATGCCTTCTAAAATAAGGGATTTGGCAAGAAAAATTCTTACCAATCCGTTAGAAGTAAATATAGCTATTAGTAAGCCACCAGAGAAGATAGTGCAGGAGGCTTTTGTAGTGTACGAACCGCAAAAAATACCATTGGTTAAGCACATTTTAAAAATGAAAGACTTTGGCAGCATCATTGTTTTTTGTAGTAAAAAAATAAACGTAAAGCAACTGAGCAGCGAATTAAAAAGGGCTAAATTTTCGGCAGAAGAAATTCATAGCGATTTGGAACAGGATAAACGAGAACAGGTATTGCTGGATTTCAAAAACAAAAAAATTAAGATTATTGTAGCCACAGATATCCTAAGCCGTGGTATAGATGTGGAAGATATAGACCTGGTAATAAACTATGATGTACCTAACGATGGCGAAGATTATATCCACCGCATTGGCCGAACAGCAAGGGCTGCCACAGATGGTACTGCTTACACTTTTGTTAGCGAAAAAGAACAAGGCAAATTTAGCCGCATAGAAGATTTATTAGGTAAGCCTGTAACTAAAGCTATAGTGCCGGAACAGTTTGGCACTACACCTGCTTACAACCCCAAAGCTGCAAGGCCACAGGGTTTTGGTGGTAATAGTGGCGGCAGGCCACATGGTGGTGGTGGCAGGCCACATGGCGGTAATAGTGGTGGCGGCGGAAAAAGGTTTGATAAAAAACCCTATAACGACCGGCCCAAAAACTGAGCCTGTAGCCAAAATTGCTAGCATACTTAAAATTAATGCTTGCCAAGCTGCTTACGAAACATCTACATGTTTTCGTACAGAATGCCCCATTATTTCCACAAATTTCCGATCCTGAAGCAGGTAGCCATTGCCCAAAGCGCAAAGATGTACCCGCAGGTTTTCTACACTAATTGGATTTCCGTCGGGTATATCTGCTATATTGCTGTGGGCAATGTCGTGCCCATCTATAATCATAACCATGCCGCTGCCAATGGCTTCCATTTTGTTACCGCCAGTAATTAACATGCCCGTGTCTTCGCCAAGGCCAATGCCTATGCACTGCGGATTACTAGCTATAGCCTGTGCTAGGCGACCAAAGCGGCCTCGTTTTTCGAAGTGGCTGTCTATAATTACATCATCAATAAAGCCAAGTCCGGTAGTCATTTTTACTTCGCCTTTAAGGTGGGCTCTAGCTGCGTTTCCTTCGTAAATCATGGTGTTGCTCATGCCCATAGCACCAGCACTGGTGCCGGCTATAACAAAGTTTTCATCGTTTTGGTAACGATCTAGTATGATTTTTAAAAACGATGTGCCACCGTAAATAGTGCTGAGCCGCAATTGGTTACCGCCACTAAACATTAGGGTGTCGGCATTTTTGAGGCGTTGCAGATATTCAGGTTCTTGTGCATCGGCTCGGTTGCAAATGTGCATGGTGCCAATATTTACACAGCCTATCTTGCCAAAGGCATCCATGTAATTATCACCTACTTCGTAAGGTATAGTAGAAGCAGTGGTAATTACTTCAATACGGGCATGGATGCCACCACTTTCTTCTACAATGCGGCGAAGGATACCGAGTTCAAAAAAATTATGGTTGTTACTATGCAGATTCCCGTTTTCATTATCCGAACCCTTGTCTTCGGCACCACCAATAGCTATCAATTTTCCCTTTGGATACGACATTCATTAATTGTTATCCAACAAAAATAAAGGGTTTTGAAAAACGGATGGATGATGGATAGTCGTTGTGGGCATTTGGGGATAAGTATTAACCCACATTGTATTTATTAATTATCAGTCACAATAAGCTTTACAAAGTTGTAACCTTCGTCATCGTTATAAAATTGGCGTTTTTCAGATAAGCCCGTAAAAGAATAGGTAAATCATGGTATTCTTGCAGTGTTAAGTTAACCGTTAAAACACTACTTTTAAGCAACACATAAACACCAGACCCTAAAAGAATAATGGTCTATTTAAAGAAACGTTCTTTTAGTACATAATCTTAAATCGTAAATTGTAAATCCCAAATCATAAATCATAATTTTCTTTGACACAATCTGAATTATTAGAAGGTAAAGTACTGTTGTTAGACAAGCCATTGCATTGGACTTCGTTCGATATTATCCGTAAGCTGCGTAACATATTCCGCATAAAAAAAATAGGCCACGCAGGTACGCTAGATCCGCTGGCAACAGGGCTGCTGATTGTGTGTACAGGCAAGTTTACCAAAAAGATAAACGAATATATGGGCATGGAAAAAGAGTACACCGGCACCATTACGCTTGGTGCGGTTACGCCCACTTACGATTTGGAAAGCAAACCCGAACAGCACCAGCCTTTTAACCATATTACCAAAGAAGAAGTGGAAAAAGTATTTGCATCATTTACCGGCCCTATTATGCAGTTTCCGCCGGCACATTCGGCTATAAAAGTGGATGGCAAACGCCTATACCAACTGGCAAGAGAGGGCAAAGAAGTGAAGCTAGAAGCCCGTTCTGTAATTATTTACGAATGTGAATTAACCCGTTTTGAATTGCCCGAAATAGATTTTAGGGTCGTATGCGGTACTGGCACTTACATCCGCAGTCTTGCCAAAGATGTGGGCGAATCGCTAGGCTGTGGCGGTTATCTTTCTAAATTGATTCGTACCAGAATTGGCGAATTTTTATTGGAAAATGCCTTGACGCCGCAACAGGTGGAAGCTGGATATTTAGCTCCGGTGATGGGTGAATAGTCATTTGGTTATTGGTCAATAGTCATTGTTCGATCAAGAATTTATAATGCCAAATGCAGCTCCATAAATTGGGGAAATAATTTTTTCGTAGGCATTTTATCTGCGCTAAAAATACCAAACACCGTACTACCGCTGCCACTCATAGATGCGTAAATGGCTCCGCTTTGGTAAAGGGTTTCTTTTAAAGTGCCAATTATAGGATGGCTGCTAATTACTGCTGGTTCAAAATCGTTTTTTACCAAATCTTTCCAGGTTTCTATTGGCTCTAATATTAGCTTTTGTAAATCCGTTAGTGGCTGCTGCGGTGTTATTTGGCCAAAAGCCCAACCCGTATTTATATGAATACCAGGATTAATTAAAACAATGGAATAACCAGAAAGGTTAATGGGCAATTCGGTCATTATTTCGCCACGGCCAGAGGCAAAGCAAGGTTTGTTAAGGATAAAAAAAGGACAGTCGCTACCCAATTGTAACGTATAATTTATCAGTTGTTCATTACTCAGCTTTAAACGAAATACATCGTTCAAGAGTTTTAGTGCAAAAGCACCATCGGCAGAGCCGCCGCCAAGGCCTGCACCCATGGGTATGGCTTTGTGTAAATGCATTTGTATAGCTGGCATTTCAGGGTAATCGTTTTGCAAAAGTCGGTACGCTTTTACACAAAGATTATTGGCACTATCACCATCTACCTCAAGGCCGGTCATGTTAAAATCTACAGGAGAAATTGTTGCATTGGATGGCAAAATCTCTATAGCATCATGCAGTTTATTAATTGGGTAAAAAACTGTTTCAATATCATGAAATCCATCAGCCCGTTTGCGGATAATATTGAGGCCAAGGTTTATTTTACAGTTAGGGAAAGAAAGCATTTTAGGGATTAGGGATTAGGGAATGGGGAATGGTGATTGGGGGGAACCTGCCAATCCCTAATCCCTAACTACTATTTCTTACGCTTTTGTATTTCGTTTCTAATGGCAATCGCTTTTATATAATCTTCTTGAGCCACCACATCATGTAGCATATTATCTAGTTCTTCTATACTCATATTCTTATAATCTTCATTGCCGGTAGGTAAAGGTTCGGGTTCAGAGGCACCACGTTTCTTTTTACCTGGGGTATCCTCCATCATAATGCCGGCATTTTCCAGTATGTTATCGTAGGTGTAAATAGGGCAGCCAAAACGAACCGCCAATGCCAGTGCATCGCTGGTGCGGCTGTCTATTTCTACCGTATCGGCGGCTGTGTAGCACACCAGTTTCGAATAAAAAATGCCTTCCTGTAAATCGTTGATAACAATTTCCTGAAGATCCACTTCAAAAGCCATCATAAAATTTTTCATCAAATCATGCGTCAGCGGACGGCTTGGTTGCATCCTTTCCAGAGCCACGGCTATTGCTTGTGCTTCAAAACCGCCAATAACAATTGGCAAACGGCGAATGCCATTTACTTCGCCTAATACAACTGCATAAGAATGCGTTTGTGTAATGCTATGACTCAGTGCTACTATTTCAAGTTCTATTTTTTTCATACCTAGTGGCGAAAATACACGAATTAGCCAAACTAAGAAACAGGAAATCAACAGAAAATGGAGAACAGCAAAAAGCCCCGCAACAACAGGGCTTTTTGGGTAAAATATTTTTATTAACTCTAAAGAAAAAATCCTAAAATCATGCTACTCCTTTCAATTTCCTGACCGCTTCAATAATCTTAGGCATTACTTCAAAAGCATCGCCAACGATACCATAATCAGCCGCCTTAAAAAACGGGGCTTCCGGATCTTTATTAATAACCACAATTACTTTACTACGGTTAACACCGGCCAAATGCTGTATAGCACCACTAATGCCGATGGCAAAGTATAGGTTGGGAGCTACGGCGCCACCGGTTTGGCCTACATGCTCGTGGTGCGGCCTCCAATGTGCGTCTGCCACGGGGCGGCTGCAGGCGGTAGCGGCACCAAGCAGTTTGGCTAGGTCGGTTACAAATGCCCAGTTTTCGGGGCCTTTTAATCCACGGCCACCGCTTACTACCAGTTCGGCTTCTCCCAAAGATATTTCGCCGGTAATTTTATTGGTGGCAGTAATTTTTACTTTAGCTGCGGCTACAGCAGCAGTGGCAGCAACCACTTCGGCCACACCTTCTCCTGTAATTACGGGGAAAGAATTCTGGTTGAGGGAAATAATTTTTATATCTGTATTGATACCCACATTGGCAAATGCCTTGCCGCTGAAAACGCTCTTTTTTACTACAAAACCCTTGGTAGTATCGGGCAGTGCAATAGCACCTGTAACTAGCCCTGCTTTAAGATTTACACTAAGGCGTGGTGCTACGGCTTTGCCTGTAAGGCCATTGCTAAAAATTACCACTTTGGCACATGTGGCGGTAACTAAATCTGCTATTGCCTTGGTATAATTCTGTGCATCAAAATGGTTGAAACCTTGGTCTGCAATGTGGTGAACTTTACTTGCTCCAAATTTTCCTAAAGAAGAAAGCTCATTGTTAGATGCTGTGCCTAAAACAATGGCCTCGGCGGTAGTTCCTAGTTGTGCTGCTATTTTTGCCCCGTAACAAATGGCTTCGAAAGATGCTTTTTTTATTTGACCATCAGTTTGGTCGGCGAATATGAGTACCATAATGAATGAATTTTAATGAATAATTTTTTAATGAATAATGAATAATAGATAATTATTTTCTAAGTTTTTATCTTTTTGTTTTTAAACCTGCAACAAAACGTTTTATAAATTCAGTAGAATTCCTTTTTAAAGAACCGTATATTTTTTTTAATGAAAGCAGTTGAAAAAAGTAGATCAACCCAATATTCTGGCTCATTGGTTTCATTAAGTCTTGTTCTAAGTTTCTGTATGAAGTCTTTTGTGCTTTCAGCATGTTCTGCTTCTCAAATTAATGCACCAACAGAAATGCCGCTTCGGAATAATTACTGAGATAAAACGTATTCTCCGTGTTCTTTTTTTAAGTATTTGTGGGGTTTAATTATTCTTACATCAATATCAAAACTCTTGGTTTTACGGATGTTTTCTTTTAATGGAATCATTTTAATATGCTCGGATTATTAGTTACATACCATTATAATGTTTTAATAATGAGCGTATTATCCATTATGCATTAAAACACCTTCGCTTCCTCATGAAGAAGTCGTACTAATTCTTCCGGTGTTTCTGCCGAAACCAGCTTTACGCCTGCTTTTGCAGGTGGTAAATCAAAACTTACAATGCTGGTAAGGCTATCGGCTACTACGGGTTCTTTTACGGCAAGTGGTTTTGTTCTGGCACCCATAATTCCTTTCATATTTGGGATGCGTTGTTCAGCCATTCCTTTTTGGCAACTGATAACTGCCGGCAGGGCTACTTCGTTGGTTTCTTCTCCGCCTTCTATTTCTCTTACTAGGGTTGCGGTGGTGCCAATAATATCCAGTTTGGTTGCCAGGCTAATGTAGGGTGCATCCATCAGTTCGGCCACCATGCCGCCGATGCTGCTGCCGTTAAAATCAATGGTTTCTTTGCCGGTAAGTACCAGATCGTAGCTACCTTCTTTAGCCACAGCGGCAATTTGCGAAGCAATAAAAAAGCTGTCGTGGTTATCGCTGTTAATGCGGATGGCATCGTCGCCACCAATGGCCAAAGCTTTGCGGATAATGGGTTCTGCATCGGCAAGGCCAATCGTTGCTAGTGAAACGGTTGTAGCAATTCCAGCTTCTTTTAGCTCCAATGCACGTACAAGGGCATACCATTCATCGTAAGGATTTACGATAAACTGTACCCCTGCATCTGCAAACTTCGAGTTGTTGTCTGTGAAGGCTATTTTTGCCGTGGTATCCGGCGTTTTACTAATACACACTAAAATTTTCATATCGCAAATGGGTTGATTCGTTATTTCGTTGATTGGTTATTTGGTTTGTGGGCCATGGGTCAGCAGGTAATTTGTAAAAGGCTTTAGAAAACTGTATTTAGAGAAAACCTAAAATTAGTTGCATAAACAACTATTTGCAAATTTAGGTGGATAAGTATTTGACCCTAACTTTTATTTAAAATATTTTAAAAGATGACCGATAGAATAAACAAGCTGAAAGATTTTTTGGAAAAACAGCCTGGTGACAGTTTTTTGCAACACGCACTGGCGCTGGAATACATAAAGATTGAAGATGATGCTGCTGCCCGAATTTTATTTGAAACCCTGCTGAAAAATGAGCCGGGATATGTGGGCAGCTATTACCATCTTGGGCGGCTGCTAGAGAGGGCTGGCGAAAGTGAAGCTGCCATTGCGGTGTATGAAAAGGGAATAGCCGCCGCAAAAACAGCCGGCGATAACCATGCAAAAAGTGAACTGCAAATGGCTTTGGATGATTTGGTGGATTTTTGAGAATATCCAAAAAAAAGCAAGTCATTGCCAAGCAGGGTTCTTGCCCCGTTGTGGCAATCCCCTAGTAAATTAGGGAGAAATAGATACCAAAGGCGTCGGACGGATTTCCTCACAAAAAATAATCACTAAATGCTTCATACAATCACTCAGGAATTTCTACAATTTTTAAAGCAATATAATTTTGCTGCTGCCAAAACCAAATGGCTGGTAGCCGTTAGTGGCGGTGTGGATTCTGTTGTGCTATGCCATTTGTGTATAGCAAATAGTATTCCTTTCGCCATGGCACATTGCAATTTTCAGCTTCGTGGTACAGAGAGCGAAAGCGACAAAGCGTTTGTAACTGCTTTAGCAAAACAATTAAATACTGAACTTTTTGTAAAAGATTTTGACACCAAAAAGTACATGGCCGAAACCGGCAAATCATTACAGGTAACAGCAAGGGAATTACGGTACAATTGGTTTGGGGAATTATTGGAAAGCTTAAAAACTACTACCCAGTACTCACTATTTACCTCTCACGGCTTTGCCACTACTTCCCAATCCCCCATTCCCAATCCCTATTTAGCTACTGCCCACCATGCTAACGATAACATAGAAACTGTGCTGATGAACTTGTTTCGTGGCACTGGTATTAAGGGCTTGCGTGGCATACAGCCTGTGCAGGCAGCCATCATTCGGCCGCTATTAAATACAACTAAAGAAGCCATTCTGGATTATGCCAAAACCCACAACTTATGTTGGGTAGAAGACAGCAGTAACAGTAGCGATAAATATACCCGAAATTTTATTCGTAATAAGATTGTGCCACTAATGGAAGAGGTGATACCAAGAGACGAAATGGGTTTTGAAAAAACGATGGAAATGCTAGCCGAAGTAGAAATTTTGTACAACGAAGCCATTGCAATACATAAGAAAAAACTGCTGGAAGTAAAAGGAAAAGAAATACATATACCTGTACTGAAACTATTTGCCAGCAAGCCTTTAAAGACGATTGTGTATGAAATAATAAAAGACTTTGGTTTTAGTTCTTTACAAACGGAAGATGTATTGGCTTTGCTAAAAAGCGAATCGGGCAAGTATGTGGCATCTGCCACACACCGCATTATCCGCAATAGAGCCTGGCTTATAATTGCTCCGCAAAAAGGGGAGGAGGCGAATCTTGTTTTGATAGATAGGCCGGATGATAAAGTACAGTTTGCAGTTGGCAGTTTGCAGTTGGCAACCATCAGCTATAATGTTTCTATAAATATGGTTCTTACATCGGCAGATATTGCATTGCTCAATGCTGCCGATATACAATTTCCCCTTATACTGCGGCCATGGAAACAAGGCGATTATTTTTACCCGTTGGGTATGATGAAGAAGAAAAAACTATCCCGTTTTCTTATTGACCAAAAAATTTCTAAAACCGATAAAGAAAAAATATGGGTGGTAGAAAGCAACAAAAAAATCCTGTGGGTTGTGGGCCACAGGATTGATGAAAGATTTAAAATAAAAGAAGGAACGAAAGAGCTATTACGGCTTCATTTTACCCCCAAAACCTAAATGCCAATATCCATTTTTATTTTTTCTAGAAACAAGTTTAAAGTGTCGTATTTGGCAAATACGTAAGTGGTGGCCAGTACAAAAAGAATTCCAAACAATGCTCCCCAAATATGTGCAGAATGATTTATAGTGCCCTGCCCACGTTTAGCCAGGTAAGTAGATATGATTAGATAAATAGGCCCGAAAATGTAGCCAGGAATAGAAACACCTGGAATGAAAATAAGGCCCACACCACTTCTTGGTTCCAGCATAAGCCCAGCAAAAATAACAGCACTTACCGCACCGGAAGCACCAAGGCTGCGGTAACTGTAATCGTTTTTATGTTTTGCATAAGTGGGCAGCAGGCAAAAAAACAGGGCACCCACGTACATGAGTATGTAATAAAATTTACCCATAGCCTGGCCAAAAATGGGTACAAAGCCGCTGCCAATTTCGCCATTACTGTAGGTGTGCCCATTTTCTACACCCACACCAAACGAGTAAAGGGCAAACATGTTAAAGGCCAGATGCGGTATATCGGCATGGATAAAACCACATGTAAAAAAACGGTACCACTGCTTATTATTAGTAACGGCAGGCGGATAAAAAATTAAGTCGCCCATTAACTTTTGATTGCTGAAAGCAGGGATGGAAATAAGGCAGGTAAGAATTACGATAACAAGCGTTATTGGCAGCATAAGGGGATTTATGATTTATGATTTGTAATGTTTGATTTATAATCTTTAATTTATAATGTTTGATTGATATCAGACATTTCAGAATTTGTAAAAATCCGAAATCCTACATCTAAACATGGTGGTATTTTTCGTTTTTTAAGATGCTACAGGCCCTGTAAATCTGTTCGGCCAAAATTAGCCGCACCAACTGATGCGGAAAAACCAACTGGCTTAGTTGCCATACCAAATTGGCACGTTTGCGTACTGGTTCGGTTACGCCAAATGCACCACCAATAATAAAATGTACACGCCTGGCGCCGTTTACAGCCCTTTCGCTAATCAGTTTGCTAAGGGCGGGTGAGGTAAGCATTTTACCCCTTTCATCCAGCAGCACTACATAATCTTCGGCATCCAGGCTGTCTAATAATATTTTGCTTTCGGCCTCTCTTTGTTCGGCATCACTCATAAAAGCTGCGTTTTTTGGCGGTGCCACTATTTTCCATTCGCATGAAAAGTACCTAGAGATGCGGCCGGTAAAATCTTCCACACCTTCTTTTACATAACTTTCATTTTGTTTTCCAATACTCCACAGCAGCAATTTCATAAAATTTACATTCAGCTTCAAATATCCTTTTATTATTTTTTAATAAGCCAAAAGCTCTCGTTAATCTATCAAGGTATTTTTTTCATTAGCCTGGCTTTTGTACTCCTATGAAACTACATTGGCGAACGTTGTAAAGCCCGATGGTTTAGGTACTCCATTCATCTGCATATTTATATTGAGCTTTCTTATACAAAATCATAAAACAGCCCTAATTTTCTTTTTTTTTATACATAGACATATCTGAAACTGTACATTCGCTGCAAAATAAAAAACCCGTATGAAAAACGTAAGTGTAGCTCTAAATGTAATTTTACTAATAGCCGTTGGTATTTTGTATTTCTTATTTTTTAATGAAAAAGGCTCATCTGCCACCACACCCAAAGGCGCTAAGGATGCCGTTACTACAAGCCTCTCAACCAAATTGGCCTATTTTGATATGGACTCTATAGAAAACCGTTATACTTACATTAAAGAGGTTCGGGAACAGCTTAAAGCCAAAGAACAAGCCATTAGCGGCGAAATGAACGGCCTTAAAAAAGGCTACACGGATCGCATACAGCAACTGCAAGCCAAAGCCCAAACCATGAGCCAGCAGGAAGGCGAAGCCGCACAGGCCGAGATAAACCAGATGCAACAAAAGTTACAACAAAGAGAAGCGGAACTTACACAGAACCTGCAAGGCGAACAGTTTAAAATGATGCAGGATATTAATAAAAATATAGAAGAGTTTTTAAAAACCTTCAATAAGCAAAAGCAATATGCCTTTATTTTTAGCCACCAGCCGGGTGATTTTATTTACTACAAAGATTCTATGTGTAACATTACCAGCGATATTGTAAATGGTCTTAATGCAGCTGCTGCCTCCGCAAAAAAGAAGTAGTTTTTAACTAAAACATTTACTGCCCCGCATTGCCGGGGCTTTTTTTTTGAAAGGGTTTATGCAAAAAAAAAATTGAGGCATCAGGGTATGAAAATTACCAAAATGAAAGCTGTACAACTTACCATTACCGAACCCTGCCACCAAAACTGGAACCAAATGCTGCCCGAAGACCAGGGCAAATTTTGCTTGAGCTGCCAAAAAACAGTTGTTGATTTTACCACTATGAGCAATCGGGAAGTATTGAATTATTTCAACACAAATACGGGTAACACCTGTGGCCGTTTTAACGACGACCAGCTAAATAAAACACTAAGCATACCCAAAGAACGAAGCATGGGTAAGTGGAAATATTTCTGGCAATTTTTGTTGCCTGCCGTATTTGCCATGCACAAAGCCGAGGCCCAAACCCAAAAAACAATGGGTAAGCCAGCCATTTGCCAGCCACAACCAACACAGAAAGGAATAAGTATTAAGCTTGGGATGGTAGCAAGGACAAATGCCGATGAACAAGAAATAATAACAACTATAAATGGAATTATAGTTGATGTCAACGGTATTCCTATTCCTTATGTAAGCGTTGTCGTTACTGGTACAAAAACAGGCGTGATGGCTGATAGTGCCGGTAATTTTTCAATAAATCTCAAATTGAATCAATCAATATCTATTAGTGCCATTGGCTACGAAACCAAAAACATTGCTACAGGGGATTTAATACATTTGAAAAGGTTTAAGATTGCAGTAAAAAATGGCGGAGTAGTGTTGTCGGGCATGGAAATTTCGTTAAGGTCTGCAACAATGGGGCTTACTGGGGAAATTGTGGTGGTTCGTTACGATCGTTTTACGAATTTACTATCTGGTAAAGTTGGCGGTGTTAGTGTGGTTAAACGTACTCCTAAAAAACCGTTTTTTAATTTTTTAAAAAGGCCAATTGCGAATGAAGAGCAGTTTGTAAAGCTGAAAATATTTCCTAACCCAATTACACCCGGCCAAAATTTTCAGGTGCAATTGAATGTGCCTAAAATAGACGATTACCGCTTTGAAATTATTGATGCTTCTGGCAAACCCATCCAATCGAAAACGATAAAAATGCTAAACCTGCAGCAGACCGAAACCGTTGATGGGCAAAGGTTACAGCAGTCGGGCATATATGCCGTTCATCTCACCAACGGTGAAAAGAAAAACGTTTTTACAGGGAAATTGGTGGTGCAATAATTCACCACCAGTTTTTATTTTTCTTCTTTAAAAGTTAGTGAAACGGAGTTCATACAATACCGGAGACCAGTTGGGCGGGGGCCATCATCAAACACGTGGCCAAGGTGGGCGCCGCAGTTGCTACACAATACTTCGGTACGGCTCATGCCGGCAGTATTGTCGGTATTTTCAATTACATTTTTTTTCGCCGCAGGAGCATAAAAACTAGGCCAGCCGGTGCCGCTTTCAAATTTGGTGGCAGATTTAAATAACAACTGATCGCAGCAAATGCAAGAGTAATTCCCTTTTTTGTGGTTATCCCAATATTCGCCGGTAAATGCTCTTTCGGTTCCGGCTTTCCGTGTTACTGCAAACTGATTGGCGGTTAATTGTTTTTTCCATTCAGCATCTGTTTTTGTAATCGAAAATTTTCTGGGCAACTCCTTTTTTTTCCATGAAATGGTGGCGATAGCAACTACTACCAGTACAATAATGAGTATCGTTTTCATAACAAATTTTATTTTATAAACCTACGTTAGCTTTATGTTGTTGGTTTTTACAACAATAATCAGAAAGAGTTGTTGTATCTTTTATATTCACTTAATTAAAAATAACAACAATATGGGTGTGTGGAAACAAATAGGAGAGTACCTCTATCTGCGTAAAAAAAATCCAAATGCTCCAGACAGCAATTTTCTACGTAAAATGCATGGCATCAATCGTTTGTCTATTTTTCTATTTTTAATTGCCATCATCATAATGATTATTAAGCTGATTAAAAGGAGTTGAGGTGTTAAAATCTTTACCAATATCTTACCCGATGTCGGTAATTTAATTTTTTGGATTAAAATAATGTTCAATAATCAATGCTCAATTTTCAATTAAAATTGACAAAACATCAGGATCCAAATATTTGGGTATTTTTTATTGAACATTAACAATTAAATATTTTCAAACTAAACGAAATAGAATCCCAATTACCCCAATCTCAATTTCCGAATTTCTACCTCACCAATCCCACAACCATTTCAGCTGCGGTAGCCGACGCATTTCCCCCGGCTGCCAGCAAGTTCCACAAGGCTACATAATCCGTTTTCATTTGTTTCCTTGTTTCCTCATCCTGCAGTATTTTCTGTAGTTCTATAAATAAAGTATCCGGGTTCATGTCTTGCTGTATCAGTTCTTTTACCACCAGCTTATCCATTATCAGGTTTACTAGCGAAATGTATTTTATTTTAATAATATGTTTAGCTATTTGGTAACTAATTGGGTTGGCTTTGTAGCACACCACTTGTGGCACACCAAACAGTGCAGTTTCCAGCGTGGCCGTTCCACTGGTAACCAATGCAGCCGTGGATTGCATTAGTAAATCGTAGGTGGCATTTTTTACTGATGATACATTGGGATAAAGTTGTAATAGCGGCTGGTAAAAAGCATCTTCCTGCCCTGGTGCCTGTGCTACTACAAAATGATACTCCGGCATTCGCTTGGCCACTTCCAGCATCACCGGTAGTTTTTTTAGTATCTCTTGTTTTCTGCTGCCTGGCAGTAATGCTATTATTTTTTTATCATTACCCAAAGTGTTTTTACCAACAAATAATGGCAAATGACTACCATTATTTGTTGCTTCTGATATTACTTCAATCAGCGGATGGCCAACATATTCCACAGCATAATCAAATTTTTTAAACCAGTCTTTTTCAAAAGGTAAAATACAGAGCATTTTGTCAACACTCAATTTAATATCCTTTACCCGTTTTTCCTTCCAGGCCCATACCTGCGGGCTTATGTACCAGGCTATTTTGTAACCTAGGGGTTTAGCCCATTTGGCTATAGGCAAATTAAAACCGGGGAAATCGATCATTACAATAATATCTGGCTTGTATTGGTCTATATCCTGTTTGCAAAACTTCATATTGCCCAATATGGTACGCAGGTTCATTAGCACTTCGGCAAAGCCCATAAAGGCCAGGTCTTTATAATTTTTTACCAGTGTGGCTCCGGCAGCTTCCATTTTATCGCCGCCCCAGCAGCGTATTTCAGCCGATGGATCCCGTTGTATTATTTCCCGTATCAGGTTGCTGCCATGTAGGTCGCCACTTGCTTCTCCGGCTATCAGATAATATTTCATTTAGGCAAATTTCAGCTATTATTTCATGCTGATGCTTTCAAATTTTGGCTGGTTTATCATACTTTATGTAATCATCTAAACAAAAAAAATCAACAGCAATGGCACTTACCTGCATTATTTTAATCTTATTAATCCACTTGTGGCACCAAAGACAAACCGGGCAATTTTGTTTATGTTAGATTTGATTACAGTACAACTGCTTTATTAACCTTTATGTTATGGCGTATTCTAAAAAAAAGAAATTCCTTCCTATTTTCCTTATCATTCATATAGCGTGGCTTGTGATGGCACAATGCACTTTTAAAATGCGTACCAGCGATGCCAATGCTTTAAAAGAGTTTAATAAAAAAGGTATGTTGGCAAATATCAAAACAGATACCATTAAAGGTCATTTACTGCACTATGTGCAAACGGGTATCAGCACTGCCCCAACTATTTTTTTTATCCATGGTTCACCCGGCAGTTGGGATGCTTTTAAAAATTATCTCAGTGATTCAGTTTGGGTAAAAAAATACCGGCTCATAAGCATAGACAGGCCAGGATTTGGTTATAGCAATTTTGGCCATGCCGAAAATGTTATGGATCAATGCAAGCTGATAGCGGCCTTTATACAAAAGCACAACAATCAGCAGCCATTGTATTTAGTGGGTCACTCATTGGGCGGCCCAATGGTTTTGGATATTGCTTCGCAGCTAAAAGGTATGGTAAGTGGCTGCGTGGTACTTGCCGGTTCGGTAAGCCCGGCTTTGGAAGCAAAGGAAAATTACCGCTATGTAATCGATGCTTTTCCATTGCGGTATTTTATACCCGGAGCCTTTAGGCCAAGCAATACCGAACTAAAATATTTTAAAAAAGAAGTAGCTCCCATGGCAGCTTTAATACACGGTATCACCTGCCCTATCCTGGTAATACATGGCGATAAAGACCAGTTTGTACCCGTAGGCAATGCCGCATTTATCAAAGCGCAAAACCCAGCCCATACAAAAGTGAAAATTATTGCCGGTGCCAATCATTTTATACCCTGGCAGCACGAAGCATTTATAAAACAAGCCATTGTGGAATTGATCAACCCATTATAGAGCTATTGTGGTGTTATTTCATTTTTTAAATTATTATCTGCATCAGTTCTTTTGTTTGAAAAACCAGTTGGCAGCATTTTATCAAAATTGCTGTGTTATATCTACATTCTTAACCATCGAAGAGGCCAGTCGTCTTAAATTTTTTACATTGGTTATTGAAACCGCTTTTGGTTCACACATTATTCTTTTCTTTAAAAAATATTTCATCTGGTATGCTTACAATAAGAACTTTTTTTGCTTCCATTTTTTTGTGCCTTATTACGAATGCTGCTTCGGCTCAGAATGCAAGTATTAAAGGTGCTGTAGTAAACGAACAAAATAATCAGGCACTTGAATATGCAAGTATTGCCTTGCTTCAAGCAAATGATTCTACAGTAGTAGCAGGCACTATATCTAAACAAAATGGGGCTTTTACGCTTACAAAAATTACGGCAGGCAATTACATCGTAAAAATTTTATTTATCGGCTACGAAACAAAATATATCAGCAATGTGCTGGTAGAAAAAAATCAGCAAATTAAGCTGGAGAAAATTTTTTTAAAGCAAGGCATTAAATTTTTAAAAGATGTAACCGTAACAGGTAATAATACCACACTCATAAATAAAATAGATAAGCAAACCTACAAATCTGACCAGTTTGAATCTGCCAAAGGTGGCTCTGCTATTGATGTTTTGAAGAATTTGCCTTCGGTTACCGTTAATGGACAAGGAGATGTTAGTGTACGAGGTTCTACCGGTTTTTTGGTATTGATAAATGGCAAGCCGGTAATAACCGATGCCCAAACTGTACTAAGCCAATTGCCTGCCAATTCTATTGAAAATATTGAGTTGTTAACAGCACCTTCTGCCAAATACGATCCCGATGGTAAAGGTGGTATCATTAATATTATTACCAAAAAAGGAACAACAGATGGCATGGGTTTAGTAGCCAATATACAGGGGGGCTTACCAGCTACAACCAATTATAATAACTTGCAGAATCCAGTTCGTTTTGGTGTGGATGCTATACTTACCATTAAACAAAAAAAATGGGATATCTCCATTGGAGGCAACTACCAGCGAAACGATGTAAATGGTAGAAGGGATGGTGAAGTATTTACAAAAAATTTCATTAATAATACCATTACCCGGTTTCCATCGAGCGGCGAAAGAAGTTTTGATAAATACAATTATGGAGGAAGAACATCCGTAATTTATACGCCCAATAAAAGCAATGCCTTTAGTATTGGTTTTTTTGCGGGTAAAAAATTTCAGGCAAGAAGAGCCGATATTTTATACCAAAATTCCACATCAGATTTAGGTACGAACACTCTGGTGAGACAATTCACTTACTTCAACTCAAACCTTCAAACCAAAAAAGGAAATTTTTTGTTGGGTAGTTTTGATTACACCCACACATTTAAAAACAAAACAACAGTAACTGCATCCGGCTTGTTCGAACATGCAAAATTGTATGGCAATACTAGTAACAAGAATATCAACTATCCACTTAAGGATCAAATTTATCAGGAAGTTTATAATCCTTACGTTAACCCCATTGATGGGTATCGGTTTAAGCTAGACCATACCGTATTACTTGGTGATGGAAAGTTAGAAAGTGGGTATCAATTTAGGTACGATAAGCAGAGTGGGCTGTTTGATTACATAATATCCCCCGCCACCTTGCAGCCAGATGTAGCAAGGTTTAAGGGCACAGTAAAAGCAAGAAACAACATAAACGGTATCTATAGCCAATACAGTGGCAAAGCCAATAAATTACAATATGTAGCAGGTTTTCGATACGAGTATGCGGCAAGAGAAGTGAACCTATCTTACCAAACCAAACCGAATACCATTCATTTTTCTAACCTTTTTCCTACTGCTAATTTCCAATACACATTTAATAGTAAGTGGAATGCTAAAGCAGGGTACAGTAAAAGGGTACAACGCAATAATAATTTTGAGCTAAACCCTATACCAGAAAGGGAGCACTCCGAAACCCTTGAGCAAGGCGACCCTAACTTGCTGCCACAATTTGTGGATCTTGCAGAGGTAGGTATAAACCACAGTTTTAAGAAAGGATACTTCTTTACTACCCTATATCTTCAAAACATAAAAAACCCAATACAAAGGGTTAATAGTGTATATGCCGATACTATCTTAAACCGGCTTTTTACCAACGCAGAAAGAGCCCGATTGGTAGGGTTAGAAATTGGGAGCAATGTAAAACCTGCAACGTGGGTAACTATGTATTTAGGAGTCAATATATACCATTATACTATTGATGGATTACTCAATATTTTAGGTGCTGTTTCTACTGTTGGTAATGCCAATTGGGTATATTCCATTAATACAAATGCCACTTTTGATTTAGGAAGAAAGTGGACTTTGCAAGCCAATGTAAATTATACATCTGCTAAACCCACAGCCCAGGGCGAAGACTCTAGATTTTTAGTGCCAAATACTTCTGTAAAAAAGATATTTGCCGGTGGCAGATGTAGCATTGGATTGCAATGGCAAAATATGAATATGGGTTTTTTAAATGCTAACCAGCAAAGGATTACAACATTTGGAAAAGATTTTTACACCACCACAAATTACATTTATGAAACAGATGTTTTTATACTCAACTTTAGTTTTAATTTTAATAAACTATCTAATAAAGCAAAGCTGCCAAACAGCGAAATAGGGGAGAAGGAGTTTTAAATAGCACTATGATATATGGTTAACTACTAACATAAAATCAAGTATCTACCCCCAAAATTTAAAAAGTAGCGATGCAATGGCAAATAATACAGTAATGCCAAATATGCCTTTGGCTGTATTGTCTTTTCGGGTATTAATGTATAGCGTAAATACCACCACATTCAAAAACAAACAAACCATCGTCATACTGGTAACCAAGCTTTTGTTTGTTTTTAAATAATGAAAAAAATCGGCCCAGGTATTGGGGTAAATTTTCCAATAATAATATACAGCCACACCCAGGAAAGGTGTTATTAATCCCAATACCAAACCTAGTTTTAAACTGTCTCTTTTTAAAATGAATTGCCCCACTGCTGTACAAGTTTTTCTTTTTGTTTATAATCTGTAAAGTCTATACTAACGGGTACCACGCTTACATAATTGTGTTCCAGTGCCCAAACATCTGTATCCCGGCCTTTATCAAAGTTTTTAAATTCTCCGGTAAGCCAAAAATACTTTTTACCATGCGGATCGTTTCGTTCTAAAAAATCTTCTTCGTATTTAGCATACGCCTGCCTGCAAATGCGGATACCCATTAGCAAATCTGGCGTTACATTGGGTATGTTTACATTTAGCAGCAGGTGCTTGTCTTGTTTTTTTGCCAGTAATTTTTGCACTATAGTGCGTATAACCTGCCTCGCCGTAGTAAAGTCGGCTTCCCAGCTATAATCCATCAGCGAAAAACCTACCGAAGGAATACTTTCAATAGCTGCTTCCATCGCCGCACTCATGGTGCCACTATAAATAACATTAATAGAATGGTTTGCGCCATGGTTTACACCACTCAGGCACAGGTCGGGCTTGCGGTGCAAAATTTTATCCACGGCCAGTTTTACACAATCTACCGGTGTGCCGTTGGTTTGCCAGCTTTCAATACCTTCAAAAGTATTGGTCTTCGTCATCCGTAGCGGATGGCCGATGGTAATGGCGTGGCCCATGCCGCTTTGTGCTTTGTCGGGTGCCACCACTACTATTTGCCCCAGATCTTTTACGGCCTCCACCAGGTTTTTAATACCCGGTGCTGTAATGCCATCATCGTTGGTAATTAATATAATGGGCAATTCTTTTTTAGTTGCTTTACGCATAATGCTGTCTATTAAATTCTTTATTGGCCGGGCTTTTAGAACCACTGATTGGGCGACATTGGCGACGCCCCGTTCAGCAATTGTACTACTATTGAACCATTTGAAACCACTGATTTTCTAAAACATTTTTATCGGTTAAAGTTATACCCCACCATCTCGTCTTTACAAATCCTGATTCACAACGGTTCGTAATGACAACCTTCCACCTCACAGCTTTCACCAACCACCATTCACCAACCACCTTACACCATATACCTCCCACTTTAAACCTTTCTCACTCCACCTTATACCTTAAACCTCCCACCATATACCTTTCACTTTTCACCATCCACCTTATACCATCCACCAACCATCTTACACCGTAAACTGCTCACACCCTTTTAAAAATGCCGGGTCTGCATCTGCACCAATACCAGGTAAGTCGGGTACTTTCAGTTTCATGCCTTCGTAGGTAACACCGCCTATTACCGGGTCTATTTTATGGCCCAGCAGGCATGTATCTAAATCGTAAAACTGAATATTGGGACAAGCCAACGCCAGATGAACTTTGGCACTTAATGCCACCCGGCTTTCCAGCATACCGCCCAGCATATTGGGAATGTCATGTTTTTTACAAACATCGTGGATGCGAATGGCCTCGCTAATTCCACCAGCTTTACAAAGCTTAATATTTATATAATCGCAAGATTTATTGTAGATCAGCCGCTTGGCATCGTGATGGCTAAATACACTTTCATCGGCCATGATGGGTATGTTAGAAATGCGTTTTAAAGAAGCCATTTTATGATCCCGGTATTTTGGCATGGGTTGTTCGCAAAACTGAATATTCAACTGATCCATTAATGTAAGAGCTTCTAAAGCCTGCTCAAAGTTCCAGCCGCAGTTGGCATCTATTCTTAGTTTAATATCTGGGCCTACAGCCAGCCTTATGGCCGTAACCCGCTCCACATCATCTTTTACGTTTTTACCCACCTTAATTTTTATCATATTCACCTTGCGGTTCTGCACAAAATCTTTAGCGGTGTCGGCCATTGCCTGTGCAGAATTTATGCCAATAGTAAGGTCACTCTCCGGTTCAAAATAATGGCCACCGAGGTATTTGTACAAAGGCATATCGCAGGCCTTGGCTGCAATGTCGTACAAGGCCATATCGAATGCACTTTTTATGGTTTGGTTGTGGGTAATATAGTCATCCAGTTCTTGCAAACGTTCTTCAATCTTACTGGCATCTTTACCCCTCCAGATTTTAGCAAAATCTTTGGCTAAAACAAAGCAGGTATCTTGTGTTTCGCCCACAATCATGGGAAATGCCGAACATTCGCCAACGCCAATAATACCTTCGTTTGTGTGTACATGAATCAATACGTTTTGGGCAAATTGCATAGTACCGGTAGATATGGTGAACGGCACCATGGGAATGCTAAAACGGTAAACTGTTATTGTAGTTATGGTCATAATTAATTTATCTGTGGTTGATATTTTAAAAACTATTCGATTTTTTTAGCTTATTTCATTACCGAAACCAAAAAAAACTTTACAAGTTTTGTGTCAAACCTAATAACAAATAAACTACTGACCTAATGACAAAAAACTAAATTTATTATAAACCTGTAAAAATTTACTCGGGCATTATTTTACCAAAGTATTAAGGTGCTTTTCGCATTTTTTCCAAAATGAAAAGAAGCTGGATGAATAACCTTGTACTTGTGGAAACAGCCATGGATAATCGTCTTTTACGCCGCTGAAATGCAGATGCAGCGGGTGATTGAGGCTAATAATGCCATTGCCGGTGTATTGTTTTTTCAGGTTTTCAAATTCACCTACAAAAATTTGTATGCTCGGTATATTTTCTTTAGCAAGTGCCAAACAGAATGCCATCACTTTTTGGCTAACTGGATATTTTTTAAAGTGTGATGGTTCTATTAAAAGCACCCTGTTTGCACTTTCGTCTTTGCGCCATTCGGGGTTAAGCCAATAGGTAGTGTAAATTAGAAGTGGTTTTGTATCATCCAATTTAAAATCTGTATCTATTGCTGGTAACACTATCGGTAATTCCAAATCCACGGCCTCTAGTAATATATCCGGAATGGGTTGATCAAAAATGGTTTCGTAAGGATGTGCCAGATAGCTTTTGTACTGATTGCTTTGCAAATAGCGGCTAATATTTTCCTGATTGGCTATGTATTTTTTAGAAGAAAAACTACCTGCTACCCATTGCCAGCTACAGGTGTTACTTGCAAGGTCGCCATCCAGCAAATGATAATACAACCAGCGGCTAGGCTGCATCCAATGTGCCTTACCAATATTGCAGGTGATACCTGCAATATACATACGGGCATGGTTGTGCATATAGCCAGTTTCGTAAAGGTTTAAAATGCCTTTATTAATGGCATCTATTCCTGTATCAGCATCTGCTATAGCCTGTATCATTTTATGGTGAGTAACATCGGATTGTGGCTGTTTAATGTCGGTAAAAAGCTGGTCTCCAAAATGCCACCACACCCGCTGAAAAAATTCTCTCCATGCCAGTTCTTGCAAAAACCTTTCTACCTGATATGGCTTGTAACCTTTTGCCAGTATGGCTTTAGCTACTTGTGTCAATGTAATAACACCACGAGAAATGTATGGAGATAAATAGGTAATATCGCCGTCAATAAAGTTTCGGGTTTTGGCATATTTAACGGCCTCAACGTTTTCGATACGTTGAGTAACTTCATTATAGTTGGTTGTAAAAAAAGGTTGTTGCATAATTGTTAGTTATAGTCTTTTTATCTTTTTGATACTTTATTAATAGCGATGGTTTTTTGGCGACTGCACCTAAATCGGTCTACTTCGTCGCCTCTTAAAGCCACATGTTTTGTAGCCCTGCCCTGCACCCTCTGCCGCCACATTTTAAAGCTAGATGCTTTCATTTCGTTTCGCATAATATTGATGGTTTCCTTTTCAGAAATGCCAAACTGCATGGTTATGGCGTCAAATGGTGTGCGGTCTTCCCAGGCCATTTCTACTATGCGGTCCAGGTCGGTTTGGCTGAGGGCGTTAGATTCGGATAATTCCTTTTTCATGTAAAATAGTTGTGGTTAAAGGTTCGCCATCATTCAGGTTTTTGTAGGCCGTTACATCGCAAAGAAACATGCGGTGGTCGCCGCCTTCCATTTGATTGATGGCTTGTAATTCCATTACTGCTAAAGCATTATTTAATACTTTAAAACCATTCCAATCGGTGAGCAATTGTCGTTTTTCAAGTCGCTGAATTTTATTAATGTTTTTACCAGTTTGCTTACCCAATTGGTTTACCAGATTGTATTGGTCTGCTGCTAATAATTGTAATACAAAATGCGGGTTTGCCTCTGCGTTTATTAAAGTTTGTGTATTGTGGTAAATAGCCACCATCATGCGTTTGGGCTGCATACTTACAGCACTTGCATAGGTGATGATATTCATATTCTGGTTGCCATTATTTTTGGAGCTAATGCTGTAAACGGGTAAGTTTACACGATTCCAAGGTTTCTTTTTGGTCATAAATTTTTCAAATAATTTTCTGCTGTATCTAAATGTGTTTTCTTTTTTTCTTCGCTCATTTTGTCAAAAGTATTTACCAGCATACCTAACCTCGGGTTTTTAAGAAAAAAACTTCGGTGTACATGCATAAACCGCCAGAAAAGCCCATCCCAGATGGGCTGCCAGTCGCCTTTGGCAAAATCACCCATCTTTATTAAATAATTACTGCCGCTTATATAAGGTTTTGTTGTCATTAACCCGCCATCTGCAAACTGCGTCATGCCATACACGTTGGGCACCATCACCCAATCGTAAGCATCCACATACATTTCCATAAACCAACGATGCACTTCGTTTGGGTCAAATTCGCATAACAGCATAAAATTTCCCAACACCATCAATCGTTCTATATGATGATTGTAACCGGTTTCAAGTGTTTTTTTAATGGTAATATCTATCGGTGCAATACCCGTTTCTCCTTTCCAAAAAGGGGTAGGAATTTTACGGGTAAAACCCCAATAATTCTTGGTACGTTGGGTGCGGCCTTCACGTTCGTAAACGATTCTGATGAACTCTCTCCAGCCAACAATTTGCCTGATAAAACCCTCCAAAGAATTCAATGGAATTTCATAGGATGTAGCATGGTCAAGGGTTGCATCAATAATTTGCTGTGGCAATAAAAGGCCAATGTTAAGCATAGGCGTAAGCACAGAATGGTACAAAATTTTTTCTGTGGCTACCAAAGCATCCTCATATATACCAAACTTTTCTAGCCGCTGCATTAAAAAATCGGTTAGCCATTTTTTTGAATCCTGATGGGTAACAGGGTATTGAAATTGGGTAGAGGAGCCATAATTATTTGGCCAATTTTTCTCTATATATTGTATGGCTTCTTTTACAAAATCATTTGCCTTTGGAAAGTCAATTTTCGGTGCTTTTTCATTTTTGGGAAACCGTTCCCGGTTGTCGCTGTCAAAAGTCCATTTGCCACCTATAGGGCTTGCCCCCGCCTCTAATAAAATACTGCGACTCTTACGTTGCCAAATGTAAAAATCGGTTTGAAAATACTTTTTCTTGGTGGCGAAAAAGTCCGCTACACCTTCCATATTGTTCATAAAATTGGGCGTACGCATCACGTCTTTTTCAATACGAAATTTTTCACAAGCTCTATTGATTCTTCGTTCCAGCCAATCATCTACTACTTCGGCGTAGGCAATGGTTTTTACTTTTTTTGTGCTTAAAAAATCAATGAGGTTTCTTACATCGCTCCGCTTATCGGTGGCAGCTATGTATTCAACCTCGTAGCCCTTACTTAACAAAATGCTTTCATAATTCTTCATGCTGGCACGGTGCAGTATCAGTTTGTGTTTATGAAAATTATACTGGCTAAAAAAAAGCCATTCTTCTATCAAAAAAACTTTACCCTTTTTAACCAAAACTGGGTGTTTCTCAAAGAGCTGATGTGGGAAAACGAGTATTGCAATATCCATATCTTTATTAAACAAAATGCATCAGACATTGTTGTATATGCAAACCTAAAATCTTACTATGGAATCAATTAAAGGAAAAAATATATTGGTAGTAGGTGCTACAGGCGGCGTAGGAAGCAGGGCTGCCAAGCTTTTAGTTGCAGGCGGTGCCAATGTTTTTATTACTGGTAGAAATACGGAGAAATTACAAGCAATTGGCGCTGAACTCAATTTGCCTGAAACCAATCAATTTGTAATGGACATTGCTACTGCTAACGACATTCAAAAAACTGCAGATGCCATTCATGCTCAAATACCTGCCATTGACATTTTGGTAATTGCATCGGGCATAGGCATTATTAAAACAATAGACGCACTTGCTGCCGAAGAGTTTATACAAACAATTCAAACGAATCTTATAGGCCCTTTTTTATTGATAAAAACTATTTTGCCCAAAATGAAAGAACAGAAAAAGGGGTTAATTATCAATATTCCTGGAGTGTTAGGCAAAGTTCCTATGGCCGGTGCCGCCGCTTACAGTGCCAGTAAATACGGACTTGTGGGCATGATGCAAAGCATTCGGGAAGAAATAAAACGTACCGAAATACGCATCACTAACTTGTTCCTCGGCGGTGTGGATTCACCATTTTGGGACAACATAGATTTAAGGGTACAACGTGATAAAATGATTAATACTGAGGAGGCTGCAAAAGCGATTTGGTTCTTATGTCAGCAGCCCCGCAGCGGTGTGGTAAGCGAAATGGTGCTACAGCCGTTTAACCATCAGGCTATTTAACTGGTAGTGGTTTTGCAAACAATCTTTTGATTTGGTTGCGAATTACAAAACATTTCAAATAGTGATTGGTAAAATTAAAATTTTAACTGAGCCAAATTTCAATAGCACATTCGGCTTTAAGTTTGCTGTATGATATCCTTTGACAATACTGAATATGCTTTTGCCTACAAAACCAATAAAGAATTAAAAAAAGCCAATTTTTTATTTAGCTGCATGGGCAAAGGTTGGCTTGTAAATATTGGTACACGGCTTACACCATTGGCAGTAAAATGGGGTCTTCCATTTGTAAAGTCTCTTGTTAGAAATACCATTTTTGCCCAGTTTGTGGGCGGCGAAACGCTGGAACAAACTGCTAAAGTGGCCGATAAACTGGAGGATTTTGATGTTCAGGTAATACTGGATTATGGCGTAGAAGGCAAGGAAGGCGAAGAAAACTTTGACCATGCATGTGAGGAGTTCATCAAAGTAATTAACTACGCAGGTACACAAAAAAATATCCCTTTTATGAGCATTAAGGTTACAGGCTTTGCACGTTTTGCATTGCTGGAAAAACTGGATGCTACTATGACTGTGGGCACAGAAACCCTGATGAAGCGTTACATAAAAGCCATAGAAAGTTTAGATGCAACAGAAAAAGAGGAATGGCAACGGGTGGTAGCACGTATGAAAAAAATATGCGAAGTGGCCGCAGTTAAAAAAATAGGTGTATTAGTAGATGCCGAAGAAACCTGGATACAAGACCCTGTAGATGCACTCACCATTTTGATGATGGACGAACTGAATAAAAACAAAGTAGTTGTGTACAATACGGTACAGCTTTACCGGCATGATCGCTTACAGTTTTTAAAGGATATGCATGATGCTGCCCTTAGAAGAAATTTTATTTTAGGTGCTAAACTAGTACGTGGTGCCTACATGGAAAAGGAGCGGAAACGTGCTGAGGAGAATAGTTATGCGAGCCCGATACAACCCACCAAAGCAAGTACAGATGTGGATTATGATGCTGCAGTTACATTTTGCATTAACCATTTAGAAAACATTGCAGTAATTGTAGCATCTCATAACGAGCAAAGCAATTTTCTTACAACACAATTATTGCAACAAAAAAACTTACCGCTCTTTCACCCACATGTTCACTTTAGTCAACTATATGGCATGAGTGATAATATTACTTTTAACCTGGCTAAGGAAGGCTGCCACGTAAGCAAATATTTACCGTTTGGCCCCATTGGCGATGTAGTGCCGTACCTAATGCGTAGAGCCCAGGAAAACAGTAGCGTAAGCGGACAAACCGGAAGGGAGTTGGGATTGATTAAAAAAGAATTAGGTAGAAGGGTGATGTATAATAAAGGATAAGTTCAGTAATTATCCTCTTTTCAAAATAGCATTACCAACCGCACATTCCAAACATCTTTTGGCCTCGCAGTAATGCTTCTTTAACTGCAACAGGGCCTGAGAATCAAAAGCCGATTTATTATCTATCTGTAACTCGGTAAATGACTTGGTGATGGCATTTTTTTCTGCAGCTAATTCCTCCAGCCATTGGATAGCTTTATCGCAAAACCTGGGCTCGGCAGCATATTTTCCGTAGGCAAAAAGCATGGGTACGGCTGCATTTATCAGCAGTATGTTAATCATTTGACTGCCCAGTTTTTTTGGTTGATGTTCGCTTTCTTCATCCAGATTAAAATGGTCGTTCCAGAAATCATTGGCCGTAACTTCAAACAATTTGCTGAGGCTTTTTACATCAGTTGCTTCTTTTACTTTACTAAACAGATGTATGCTTTGGTGAATGAGCATGGCTAGTTGTGCCAGCCTTACTGTCGGAAAATTTACAGGTCGCATCCGCAGAAAAACGGGGGCTTTGGCGATGGGTTGTAGTTGGTGTTTTTTGCGAAGAAATTCATATTCCCGTTGCAATAACAAAGGATAATGTTCGGTATATTTTTTGTTGAGTAAACCAGCCTGGCCAAGCAGCAACGCTTCTAATTGTTGTAACTGGTTTTTATGTTTTGCCAGCACATTTACGGGTAACGAAGTGGCCAATTGTTCAAAGGATTCACTATTGATACCGGCGCCGAAATAGCGGCACAACAATCGCCAGAATACTTCTTCCCAGTTGTTATTGGTTTGTTTGAGTAACTGCTCAATATGTGCTGCTTTTTGTTGCAGCCTTTCTACCAGTAAACGTTCTTTCCAGCTTTGCCAGGTAATGGCCGAAACTGAGGCTATATCTGCATTACATGGAATGGTCTTTTGCTGGTACATCCAGTTTTGGTAGCGATTGAAAAGTAGGTTTGATACACGGTTTTGAAGTTCCAAAGTGGGCAATTGATTGCCATTTGCATCAGTTATGGGTTCATCATTTTCCCACACGGCATGCAAAATTACTTTGCTGTAATGGTCATCGTTTGTATGATGGTGCTTGTGCCAGTCGCTGGCTTTTATATGCAGTTCTATTTCGCCTGCCCATAGGGTTTCGCCTATCTTAATTCTGGCCTGTTTAAAGTCGGGGCCCTGGTTGGTATTCCATTCGCCGGGATGCATAATTTGCAAAGCTTCGCCACCCGCAGTAAACAGTTGCTGCCTGTTAAAATATTGAAACTGCCAGATGAATTGGAGAAGACGCTCGTTCATGGAAATATGAAAATATGGAAATGTGAAGATGTGGAAATGTGGTATTGAAAGTTGATTTTAGAGTTCAGAAATTGCCTGTATTACCCTGCTTACTGGCAACCCCATTACATTGTAAAAATCGCCTGTTACTTTTTTAATACCTACCACTCCAATCCACTCCTGTATGGCATAAGCACCAGCTTTATCGTAAGGCTTGTATTTATCTACGTAGAACGCTATTTGATCCGGGGTTAAGGCATGAAATGAAACATCGGTAATGTCGGAAAATGCGACTTCCTTTTCTCCATCCAATATTACTACGCCAGTAATTACTTTATGATGATTGCCCTGGAGTTTTCCCAGCATTTGTATGGCATCTTGCTTGTCCACCGGCTTGCCTAGAATTTCATTGCCGAATACCACGATGGTATCTGCAGCTAGTATGGGGCAATTTGAATTGTCTCCGGGATGCCCTTCGCTCCAAAGTTTTATTTTTTCTTTAACGGCCAAAGCTTTTTCACGGGCTATATGTATGGGCACTTCTTCTACCGGCACATTTTCGGGTATCAATTCATCTGTGGGATGGGTAATGATTTCAAAATCCACTTCGGCCCATTCCAGTAATTGTTTGCGGCGGGGAGAAGCGGATGCAAGGATGATTTTAGCAGGCATAGTGAAAAATAAATTTTTACGAATTTACCCGAAAAGATAACAAAATGCAGGAAAGAAAGCCAAATAGCATTCATGCCCTTGAATGGAGCGTCGCCAATGTAGCTTGATAGTAGTACTGGCCTCTGGCTAATAATTTATTTGAAATAAAACCTGAAAAATGCCATGGATAAAATACCAGTAAGCATTACAATTTTTACCCATCGGCTAAGCTTTGCATAGTCGCTGGTTTTGTTGGCTTTATAAAGCCATTTTGTAATGTAAATAAGTGGTACTACTACTGTACTAATTATGTATAATGCACTAAGCCACCAACCAAACTGCACCACGTAAAACTGGGTTACCAGCAGTATGCCTATAAGAACTACAAGCCACACGGCAGCAAATATTTTGGAGGCTGGTACGCCCCACGCAATAGGCATAGTGCGGCAGCCTTCTTTACGGTCACCATCCATGTCTTCCAGGTCTTTAATTACTTCCCGTACCAGAGAAATAACGAAGGCGAAGCCACCATACAAAGCTGCAATTCTCAAAAGCTTTGTAAGTGCCTGCTGATAGGCTTCTTTTACCAGTGGCAATACATCCCACAAATGCGGAATTTCGGCTGCGTAAATAATGATTACCGTCCATGCAGTTAATACTGAAACAAGAATATTGCCAACTAAGATTTGCCGTTTATAGGTAGTAGAATACACCCACAAAACCAGTACACAAAGAAAATTTACAAAGCCAATAACAAAGTAGCCATCGCTTAAAGAAAAGCTTACAATAAAACTTAATACAACGCCAAGCATGGATAAAAACATGTGCCAGAAAATAGCCCACCGGCGGTGGATTAGCGTATCTACTAGTACCCTGCCCGGCTTGTTTATCTGATCTATATTTACATCGAAATAATCATTGATAATATAACCTGCGGCTGCTATTAAAATAGAAGCAACGCACAGCAAAATAAAATTGGTATGGTTGAGATTGGGTTCTAGGCCAGCCTGCCTAAATAAAGGATGCACAACACCGTAATTAAACAGCACCTGTGTAATAGCAATAAAAATAAGATTGGGCCAACGGATGAGTTTTAAGAACGGGCCAATTAACTTCATGCGGTGAAGTTAAGTTGTAGTAGCCTCTTCTGCGTTATAGTGGTATCATAAAATTTGAGCAGTTATAGTTTGCTTTACCCTAATCATACCCATTGTTATATTTTCTGTTTATCAAAAAAACGCCGGAAGAAAAGGAGGTGGTAAGGAATGGTATTTTTCCAATATATCCAGTCGTGTTTGCCGGGGCGTTCGGTATAATCGTGGGGTATTTTTAGTTGCAATAACTTTTCGTTCAGAAGCCGGTTTCCCTTTATGAAAATATCCTCAATACCGCAATCGAAAAATATATTGAGTGAATCTTTTGGATATTGCTCAACCAGATTAATGATAGAATAATTGTTCCAGGTGCTGATATTATCGCCAATGCGTTTGCTAATATCGAACCTGTTTATTGATTCTAAAAGATCTACGCCACCGCTCATAGATGCTACTGCACCAAAAATATTTGCATGGCGAAATGCCAGCCAAAAAGCGCCATGGCCACCCATGCTAAGGCCGGTAATGGCTCTGTTTTTACGATCAGGAATAGTGTGGTATACGGAATCTATAAACGCCGGAACTTCAATACCCACATGGGTTTCGTAGCGGTAATTACTATCTATGGGGCTATCGAAATACCAGCTAGAATACCCACCATCGGGGCATACAATGATGCAATTGAACTGGTCGGCATACTGTACCAGCAAAGGTTCTTTTATAATCCAGTTGCTGTAATTTCCACTCCATCCGTGCAGCAGATAAACTACCGGAAAGCGGTTCTTTTTCTTTTTATGAGCATCGGGTTTTATTACCACACATGGAATGTTTTTGTGCATGGCCTGGCTGTAAATGGCTACCGTATCTATTTTACCGGCATGGCCATAAACACTTATAAATATGAGTAGCAAAAAGGGTAGCAAATTTTTTGTAAACCGAAGTGTCAGGTTTGTAGATTTCATGTTGTTTTTTATTTTATCAACTGCTGCAATAAATGAAGAAATTCCTTTCTGGCAATCATTTTTGCTCCTAAACTTCCAAGGTGCATGGTGTACACCTGACAATCTATAAGTTTAATGCCTTGCTGTTTCATGGTTTCTACTGCTGTAATAAAAGCGGCTTTGCTGGCATTGCTCACCTTACTAAACATGCTTTCGCCAAAAAAAACATCGCCTATTTTGATGCCATAAAAACCACCAACAAGTTCGTTGTTTTGCCAGGCTTCGTAGCTGATAGCATGGCTTAGCTGATGCAGTAGGTTATAGGCATGAACCACCTCTTCACTGATCCATGTGCCGTTTTGGCCTTCCCGTTTTACCTGTTGACAATTGCGAATTACCTGCAAGAAATCTTTGTTGGTAGTAATCGTAAAGTCATTGCGTTTCAGCACCTGTTTCATGCTGTTACTCACCTTTAGTTCATTAGGAAATAATACAAACCTGGGATCTGGGTTCCACCAAACAGGGAATGAACCTTCGTACCATGGAAAGATGCCGCTTCGGTAAGCCAGTAACAATCTTTCTACACTTAAATCGCCACCCATACAGAGCATGCCATCTTCATCGGCTTCTTCGGGTGGAGGAAAAACAAGTTTATCAGAAAGCAAAATCACATGATACAGATTGGAATAAAATGAAATTAGGGAATTGGATTGAAAGTGAAAGAAACGGGTAGGGTGCATTTAAAATTGTCGCACCCTTTTTTACACCCTGTCCCCTAAATGGGTGCATCTCAGCGGTCTTTCATTCGTATTTACAAAATTTTGATAAGCGATAATTTTAAATATACCTAATGGGTAGAAGAAAGCTACTGATGAAATGGAGGTACATTCAAGAATTAATCCAATTTATGGCAACCAAGCAAAGGAGGTTATTTAACCATATCAAATCTGGGGTATGCTGTCAGCCATCTGCATGTTCAAATAACGCTTTATAAGAAACCCTGTTCAATACAGAACGGTAACCGAAACAGGCGGGGTAAAATAATACGGTTATATAGGTCTGGTATCCTGCTATATTATTTTTACTTTGGTAGCAATTTAGTTTTTGGTGGTAAACAGATATTGAGATACATCGTATTCTAGTACTTTCGGGAAAATTTTTACAACATGGCAAAAGAAAAAGAAAAAAAGAATGAATTAAAACCGAAAGCTGTAATTACGAAAACATCTTTTGAGTTTATGAAAAACTACCTGAACACCCCAAGCCCGGTGGGTTTTGAAAGTAGCGGACAAAAAGTGTGGCTGGAATATGTGATGCCCTTTGCCGATGAAAAAATGACCGACCCTTATGGAACGGCAGTGGCCATAATAAACCCCGGCCAACCATTTAAAGTGGTAATAGAAGCCCATGCCGATGAGATTAGCTGGTTTGTAAACTATATAGACGACAAGGGCCTTATGTATCTGAAAAGAAACGGCGGCGTGGATCATCAAATAGCGCCTGCAAAAAGGGTTTTAATCCATACAAAAAAAGGAATGGTTAAAGCGGTTTTTGGGTGGCCTGCCATACACACCAGAATGAATAACGGCGAAAAAGAAACCCAACCTAGAGTAGATAACCTGTGGCTGGATTGTGGTGCCAGAAGCAAAAAAGAAATAGAGGAACTGGGCATCCATGTGGGCTGCGTGGTTACTTACGAAGAAGGTTTTGATGAACTGGCTTATGGCTATTACATAGGCCGTGCTTTCGATAACCGGATTGGTGGTTTTATGATAGCCGAGGTAGCCAGATTGCTAAAAGAAAACAAGGTGAAACTGCCATATACTCTGTATGTAGTAAATGCAGTGCAGGAAGAAATAGGCCTACGGGGTGCCGAAATGATAGCCCGGAGAATAAAGCCCGATGTGGCCATTATTACCGACGTAACACACGACACCAGTACGCCGATGATCAGTAAAATGATACAAGGCGATATACAATGTGGCAAAGGTCCGTCGCTTACTTTTGGCCCGGCCGTGCATAACAAATTACTGGATCTGATAAGGGATGTGGCTGCTGCACAAAAAATAGAGGTGCAGCTAAGTTCTGTAAGCCGAAGTACGGGTACCGATACCGATAGTTTTGCTTATGCAAACGACGGATGCCCGTCTGCACTTATTTCTATACCACTACGGTATATGCATACTACGGTAGAAATGCTACATAAAAGCGATATTGAAAATACCATTAAGCTGATGTACGAAACGCTACTGGCTCTAACGCCTAAGACGAACCTGAGTTACTTTTAAGGAAGATTATTGAGATTTTAAAACTAAGTATTTAGATAAAACTTATCAAATCATACCTCAAAATGGTTTTTATAAAAAAAGTGTACCGATACAGCAAGCCGCTTGGTATTGGTATGCTTTTTTTTGTGACGGTGCAGTTGTTTTGTTTTTATAAAGGAGGGATGGTGTTTAGTCCGTGGTATAATTATGGGATGTATAGTGAAAGGATAAACGTAAAACTGAGTTATGAAGCTTTAAAGTTAGATGGGATTTCAGGCAATAACTATTCGCCTCAGGCATGGGATAAAATTCATTACACCGCCCAACAATTTTGGCAGATTAAAAAAAATGATACTCTTTATGAAACCGAAATAAAGAGACTATTTGCAAAAACCCATTTATTTATACCCGTTAAGTCGAAATACACATTTAAGGTAGATTCTTTAACTACTTCAAAATGGATCCTAAAGTATTTGACCAGCATAGACTCCAAATTTGCGAAAGTCAAAGGATCGGCAGATTTTCATTACCTATTTAATGGCGACAGTTTGATTCGTCCCTCATCAACAGGCTTTTAATATTTGTGTTTCAAGATGGAACTATTCGCCACTCATAACCGTAAACACTTCACCTTTCTTTTTGTGGTGCTGTTCTATGTATTGGCAGCCTACAAACTATGGAATGGCATGTGGCTGTTCCAAATGCAGCCGCACTTTTTCAATACCCGTTTTGATGGTACCACCTGGCTGTTTATGCAAACGGGCATCCACCAATGGCTGCTGGATAATAAAACGGGCTGGGTGTTGTTTGATGTATTTTTTTACACCATGCCGATATTATATTGGCTGATTTTTAACCGTAATATTAAATGGGCTGGCCGTGTGGCAATGGCCATGCTTTTGGTAAACTGGATGTATGTGCAGTGCTACACCTTATACCCAACTAATTCTATTGAAGGCCATGTGGGATGGCTGCTATACCCGTTTGTATTAATGGCCACAAGGCTAAAAAGTTTTTACTTTTTAATGAATGCCATGCGGTATTTTTTCTTGTTCTTTTTTGCATCGGCCGCCATCTGGAAAATGAGGCAGGGCGGGGCTTTTAACCCCGAACAGATGAGTGGTATTTTGCTAATGCAGCATAAAGAATACTTAGTATCGGCCCCCGATTACTGGTACACCCATTTTATATACTGGCTAGTAAAGTATCAGGCAATAGGTTATGCTTTGTACCTTGCTGGCACGCTACTAGAAATGGTTTTTATTGTAGGTTTTTTTACTAAAAAATACGACAGAATACTACTGATCTTGTTCATTGTATTCCTTACAATGGATCTGTTTATAATGCGCATACCCTATTTCGAAATATTACCTATGGCATTGCCATTTTTGTTTTCAAAATATGGAGAACCAAAATAGCGGCAGCAGAAAATTACCTGTTGAAATGGGGTGTTCAATTATTGGCTAAACTAGCTTCTTTATTTTTCGATAGCACTTGTATAAACTTATCATCCGCTATTGCCGATGCACTGAGCGTAAGATGAATATTGAGGTAGTCTTTAATTTTTTCAGACATCGTTTCATCAAAAATCCGCAGTATGAGCCGTAAGTCACTTTTAAGCAGTCGGGCATTTAGGCCTACTTCCAGGTTGATGGTGTCGTTGTTAATGACTGCTATCAAAGCACGGGCTTTTGCCACATTTACATCCGTAAGTACTTTGGCCAATCGTCCGTCGCCTATGTAAATATCTGCACCCGCCTGCCGGAAATAGTCAATATGTTTAGAGTTTTCATTTTGTTCTATGATGATAACTTTTTCATTTCTGCGTAATAATTCTTCTACTATAAAATAGCCTAACCTGCCCAGGCCGCATACAATAATGTGGTTTTTAATGGTATACTTTTTTCTGCCCAATGCCAATTGAATCTGTTTTTTTAATAACAAGTCTATGGTTAAAGAAAAAATCATCCAGATAAAAATGGTAGAAGTTAGGATGAGTAAAATACCAACCACTTTACTTACATCTGATGCATAATGCAGGTTAATGTCGCCATAACCAACTGTAGCCGCTGTAACCACTACAAAATACAAAGCATCAAGCCAGCTCAAGTTTTCTAAGAAATGAAAATAGGTAACAGCAGCCAGCATAATGCCCATGAATGCATATACCATTTTTCGTATCAGGGATGTTTTCTTACTGCCAGTTTCAGGTATATTTTTATATACAGGTGCCGGTGTTGTGGCTCTGCTTAATGGCTGATAAATAGCTGCCACAAATGCAGGCGCCGCTATTTTGGCGGGGTTTAATATGGTGAGGTTACTATGTTTGCCTTCTAAATGTGGAATCAGGTTTTCGTTAAATAAGGCTGCTGTAATAGGAACATTGGGAAAAATTGAAATGAGCGAAATAATCAGTTGTAAATTATTTTCATCTTTTTCATCCAACAGATAAATCATCTCAATAGCATTGATATCTGTTTTATCAAGAAAGGAATGCAGGTTATCCAGAAAAGTGCCAATTTCATGGTTAGGGTGTATTTCATCAATGCTGGAATGTATAACCTGGTAATCTTTTAAAGCAATATGCCTTTTTAAACGCCACGCCAAATGGCCCATCCCAAGTATCAGTACCGTTCTTTTTTTCATGTTAGAAAAATATGGATAAAGCCATTAACTTCCAGTATATTTTTTTGGTTTTACAGCCCAATTTTACAATGCACCTCTTTTAAAACCACAAACCAATGACAAAAAAAGAACTGTGGCCTCGCATAAAAGCCCATCATTTTAACCACATTGTACCTGCCGGTTTACTATCTCATATTGCTGCTGTTTTTGGTGGCGATACAACTGGCAGCGATAGCGGGGGCGATGCTGGTTGCGGGGGTTCGTTATTAGAATAACCCTTGTGGGGAATATCCTCTACAATGGGCACCCGTTTTCTTAAAAAACCACACTTAAAAGAAAAAGATACGCTACCATTTGCATTACTACGTGTTTAACAATGATACTCACTTTTCGGCACGTGTTTGGCAAGCCATGATGGAACTAAAAGTTATAACGATCATGGAAAATACAATAACAGAAAGGCCAACACAGATGAGCACTTTAAGCCAGATATTGGAAAAGCTACGGTTAAAACGCCAGGACAATGAATTTAAAATGGCGAACAAACTTTTTGAAGGAACCAATGCCAAACAATACCAGCCCGAAGAACTGACCATTATCAAAACATACCGTTTTGAAAGTGAGTCGGACCCTGCCGATTCTTCGATACTCTACATTATTGAAGCTAACGACGGGCTGATAGGGTATAGTGCAGATGCTTATGGTGCCTATAGCAATCACGATGATGATGGCTACGATGACTTCATTCGCAAGCTGCCCGTGCAGGACAGGGATGAGCAACAGATTTTTGAGTAATGATAAAGTGCCGTCATTGCGAAGCGGGGTTCTTGCCCCGCTGTGGCAATCCCCAAGAATTTGTAAGGAGTGTTTGCCATAAATGAATAGCAGCACTTCTATTGGCTGGGGATTGCCACGG